>JAFRVY010000052.1 GCA_017438285.1 Bacillota bacterium | reverse complement strand
TTCTCCATAGTACCCCTTCCTTTCCACCCCAATGTAAAACAATTGGAAATATCTGTCAATTGCAGAATCCCCAATTGTAATAAAAAAAAGACTCGCTTAAAGCGAGTCTGGTTTCAGTATTCCTTTTTCGGTAATGATCGCGGTGATCAGTTCGTGATCTGTCACGTCAAAGGCCGGATTGTAGCATTTCACCCCTTCCGGCGCCACCTGCTGTCCGTAATGCAGGCTGGTGATCTCATCCGGATTTCTCTCTTCGATCGGGATATCCGCGCCTGTCGGACAGTTCACATCGATGGACGAAGACGGTCCCAGAATGTAGAATGGAATGCCGTAATGCTTGGCGAGGATTGCCACACCGGAGGTGCCGATCTTATTCGCCGCATCCCCGTTTGCCGCCACGCGGTCACATCCGGCAAAACATGCCTGCACCCATCCGTTCTTCATCACCAGCGATGCCATGTTGTCACAGATCAAGGTCACGTCGACGCCTGCTTTCATGAGTTCGTAGGTGGTCAGCCGCGCTCCCTGGAGCAAAGGCCTGGTCTCGTCAGCGAACACCTTCAGCGAGATTTTCTGTCCATTCTCGCCGAAAAGCCCTTCTTCGTTCGCCATGAGAATCGGTCCGAGAGCCGTCCCGTATTCTGAAGTAGCCAGCGGACCCGCATTGCAGTGGGTCAGGACGCCGAGGCTGTCTCTGCCTGTCCGGGCACTGATGCGCGCCAGTTCTTCCATGCCGCATCTCGAAATGTTTTTGCACATCTCCACGTCCTCTTCATGGATCGCAAATGCTTCCCTTTGGACAGCGTCCGCCAGCCTTCTGGCGCCTGCGTTCACGTTCATGATCCCGGGCTTTTCTTTGCGTGCCCTGAACATCTCAACACGCGCAGCATGAATGACCCTGTCCACAGCCCAAGCCAAATTCACGGCCGTCGGTCTGGAAGATTTCAGGAGTTCGCCATAATCCATAAGATTTTGCATGAAAACCTCATCAGACGAACCGCTGGCACCGCAGCAGCTCTTGACGGACTGAGGCTTGACTTCCTGTCTTGCCAGAGCCGCCATAGCGTAACCGGCAAAAATACCAATTGCCGGTGCGCCGCGGACGCGAAGGCTTTTGATCGCCTCATACATCTCCTGCGGGGTCTTGAGTTCTATGTACTTTTCTTCGCCCGGCAAAAGGCTTTGATCGATGATCACGACGCCGTTGCCGTGCTCGTTAAGTTCGACGTTTTTCATCGGTTTATCTGTTTATTTATCGTTCAGTATTTCCGGCTCATCCATAGCTACGCCCTTCATTCTTGGAAGTCCAACAACAATGAACGCTGCAAATACGATCAGATAGAATACGACTGCCATCTTATGAGCGAAAATCGCCGCAATTACCATAAACACTGAACCGAGTATTGCCACTACCGGAATGATCGGCGTAACATTGTAGTTCTTGATTTTGCTGATCATCATGATGAAGAGCGGAATGTACATCGCATAGATCGTGATGATCGGAAGTTCTGATGTATCGAAGCAGAATGGTCCGAACCATGGAGCAGTAAGGTTAGCGCCATAGAAGTACAGGAGCCACCAGCCTGCGATAAGCAGTCCGATAATGGACGCGTTGGTCGGCATGTTTGTTACAGGGTCGACCTGGCTGAACATCTTAGGGTTGTAACCTTTGCCTCTGATCGCCAGCGAATAGAAACCTCTTACATTGGCCATCATCAGACCGTTCAATACGCCGTAGCATGATACAACGATCAGTACGAAGACGCCTGTTCCGCCGATTCTTGAGAACAAAGTTGTGAAGGCGATTTTTGCGCCTGCTTCACCGCCTGCCATCATGGTTTCATTGTCTACTGCACCGGCAAGGCCGAGGTAGTATACGATATAAATGAATACGACGATCAGTGCGCCCCAGAACAGTGCTCTCGGCAGATTCTTCTTGGAATCCCTGATTTCAGAGTTGATGGATGTGGCGATAATCCAGCCTTCATAGGCGAATGAAGTCGCGCAGACAGCCGTGAACAGCGCAGGACCTGCAGGACCCGCTTCCTGAGCAACATAGCTGAAGTTCTCCATCGTCATTCCGCTGTGGAGACCGAAGATGGTTCCAACGATCGCCATGAGCAGGAGCGGTATGAACTTGATGACCGTACACGCTACCTGCACTTTACCCGCGATGACCGGGCTCAGCGAGTTGCATACGTAAGCCAGAACCAGAAGGAAGCCTGCCAGTGCCATGCACTGAGGTCCGACAATGTCCCAGCCGATCAGTACGCAGAAGTATCTGGCGGTAACCCAAGCAAGTACGGAAGTAAGTGTTGGATAGTAGATGGTTGCCATGAACCAGCCCACGATGTAGCCGTACTTTTCTCCGCACATTTCCTCGGCGTAGTCAACGATGCCGTTGCACTTCTCATGGTGTGATGCCAGGACACCGAATACATAAGCGCATGATACCATGATCACGCCGCCGATCAGCCATGCCAGTATTCCGAGTGAAGTTCTTCCGTCTGTGCAGACGAGAATCTTCTCGGCCTTGAAGAATACACCGGAACCGACTACAATACCTACTACAACGCAAATGGCTGTTACGAGACCATAGCGTTTTTCAAGTTGATTTTGCATAATATATCAATTCTCCTTCTAAAAAAAAGTCCGTGAACATTATTGCATTTTTACTGTTGAATGTCCACAAATATTTCTTATTTATGTTATACTCTACACATGTTTACTAAGATATTAATTACTTTTTTCATATCAATGGTTCCTGTTATCGAACTGAGAGGCGCTCTGCCAATCGGTGTCGGCATGGGACTTGACCCCTGGACCGCCCTTATTGTCAGTATTATAGGCAATATGGTCCCGGTACCATTCATCATCATTTTTATCAGACGCATCCTCAACTGGATGCACCGTTTCGAGAAGTTTGACAGACTTGCCAACAAACTCGAAGCCAAGGCCGAGAGGCAGGGAGATAAACTGGTCAAGTACGAGACCTTGGGTCTGTTCCTGCTGGTTGCTGTACCCCTTCCGGGAACGGGTGCATGGACCGGTTCCCTCGTTGCAGCCCTCTTTGATTTGCGATTAAAAACCGCGATTCCTACGATATTCGCAGGAGTTGTCGCGGCTGGTCTCGTGGTATTCTTTATTACTTACGGCGTTGTTATCTTCGCATAACGTGCTCAGCGAACGCTCTGCGTCAGGTCTTTGACGACCTCTCCGGCGATCATGAGCCCCGCTGCTGCAGGCACAAAAGCCGTACTGCCCGTCGTTCTGACTCCGTCTTCGGAGTCATTTTTTATTGCATTTTCCACAGGCGGCTCGTCCGAATAGACGACCTTGAGGTTCTCGATACCTCTTGCCCGCAGTTCTCTTCTCATGACTCTTGCCAGAGGACAGACCGATGTCTGATAGATATCGGCGACCTTGAGCCTGCCGGGATCCAGCTTGTTGCCAGCACCCATGGCGCTGATGACAGGCACACCCGCCGCAGTAGCTTTCACGATGATCTCGATCTTCGCCTTCACCGTATCAACGGCGTCGATAACGTAATCGTATTGACTAAAATCAAAGTCGTCGGCGTTTTCAGGCAGGAAGAAACACTGGTGCGTCGTGACCTTGACGTCAGGGTCGATGTCGGTCATGCGCTCCTTCATAACTTCCACCTTCGGCCTGCCGACAGTGCTGCCGAGAGCGATGATCTGTCTATTCAGGTTCGATACGCTGACAGTATCGCTGTCGATCAGATCAAAGGCTCCAATGCCGCTTCTGACCAAAGCCTCGCAGACGTATCCGCCCACGCCGCCGACGCCAAAAACCGCCACATGGCTCTCCTTCAGTTTCTTGATCCCATCGCTGCCGATCAGCAGCTCGGTTCTCGATAAACGTTCCTTCTGAAACTCCATATTTCTATCCTCTGCCCTATCTTAAAGGGATTTTTCGATCAAAACCAGATCGACTCCCGGGATTCCGTTAAAAACTGTCGGTGTGATACCGACTTCCCAATATCCATGGCTTTTGTAGAATCTTCTTGCAGCCTTGTTGCGTGCGTTGGTATCCAGCCGCAGGCTTTTGCATCCCGCTTCTGCTGCGTAGTTTTCGTAAAAGTCCAGAAACTCCGATCCGAAACCTTCGCCCGCACTCTTCCCTGCGATCACCAGGGTGTGGATCACCATAATTTCATCATCGGCGGCGTCGCACTTCCAGCTGCCGTTCACATAACAGTCCACCTGCAGCCGGTTGATGATCGCCGTTCCGACGATTTCTCCCGTCTCGTCCAGCTGCACAAAAAGATCTCCCCTTTTCAGGGAGGTCTCTGCTGTATCTCTGGTCGGATAGATGCCCCTCAGCCAGCCGGTCGTAACCTCGCCGACTTCCTCACGGCGGTGGACATCGTCATAGATCCTGACCACATCATTGATATCTTCTGTCGTCGCTTTTCTGATCATTCCACTCTACCAGGATCCGCCGGCCCCCATTCTGTCAGGCTGGCAGTCATCGCATCGCGGCTTGCCCTTCTTGAGAGAAGCTACTGCGGCTGCAAGATCCGCTGCATTCTGTGCCTTGACCGTCTTCTTGAAGGTCTTGCCGCACATACTGCATTTGAGGGTGACTTCCTTTTCGAGTATCTTGTCAGATTTTCCGAATAACATCATTCAATCCTCCATATATCTATCCGTATCGTGCTTTTATTATACCACAGCCTGCTACTTCTGAAATTCCGGATCGTCCAGGCCCTTCCATCCGAATCGGACGATCGATACGACGACAGACGCCAGAATGACGAGCTCATTGAGAACACCTCCATATGCGCCGTTGAGGAAATCATACAAAAGCCATGCAGGCGCAACGCAGAACAGTTCCGACAACCTGAGCATCTTCGCGCTGTTGGTCCAGAACGCAAGTGTGCTGACAGAAAAAGCGATGAACGGTATGATATCCATCCAACTTTTCCAGGTGATCAGCATATACGCGAAACTCATCGCGCAGAAAACAGCCGGCCATACAAAGCTGTGCAGCCACTTCCAGTCATTGATCTTAAGCAGAAGCATATTTCTGATGATCTGCAGCCCCATGTTGAACAGCCCGCCGTATGCACCGAGCAGATAAAACTGGGTGCAATAAAAGACGTTGGCTATCGACTGAATGATGAACAGCCCTTTGTTCGACTTGACCTGAAATGAAAATATGAAGCACAGGGTCGAAAGCACCCCGAAACCGTTTGCGATGATCTTTATCATATTAGCTTAAACTCTTTCTAGTCAGAACACTTTTCTCAGGAGATACCTGTCTTTGCCACCATACAGCTTCCGTCTGTCGACGATTTCGAAGTTGAGAATCAGGAAATTGTTGTAGCTGTACGGATTTTCAGGCGATATGGAAGTCAGTCCCTCCGTAGCGCCAAGTTCGATAGCCTGTCCGATCCTGATCTTGTTGAAAAGCCTTTGCAGTCCGTGTCCGCGGTATTTCGGCGTAACCATGGTCAGATCCAGAGACGCCGTTCTCGACAGATGTTCGTCATCGTAGTCGAAATGGTGACCGTAGTTTTTGTCCTTGTCCGGAGTCGTGTTGGCAATCAGCACCGAATAGCCTGCCAGTTCACCGTTCTCCGCAAAAGCGATGTAGCAGTAATCGGTCTCCAGCGCGTCTAAAGACTCTTCGTAAGTAAATGTAGCATATAAATCTTTGTTGTCAAGGTGGTCCACGATGGTCTGCTGCAATTCCATGACATAGTCAATGTCTTCAGGTGTCGCGCGTCTGATGTGAAAGACCGTCGGCACTCCACGTCCGTTCATCAGTTCGATATCAAAAGGCAACTTTATCATGATTTGTCCTCCTAATAGACTAGTATTTGAAATATTATAGCACACATTCGCTTTATTATGCTATAATGTTAAATCATTAAAGAATTTGACCTGAAATAATAAAACGATCAGGAGGCAAAGTATGACCGATTTTCCAAAGAGGATTACTTTGTCCCGGCATTCGGGTCAAACGATGGACTTCGAGATCCGAAGGTGTGCAGAGAGCGACCTTAAAGATATCCTAGACCTGCAGCTTAAAGTTTATGATGATCTCTGCGATCCGGGACTCTACGCATTAGTCGGCGAAGAAGACATTCACGAATCGCTGCTGGAAGATTACTGCTTCGGCACGTATCACGATGACAGGCTGATTGCTTTCACGATGATGATCGCAAACCGTATCTCCCACCGCAACTACGGAACCTATGTGGGCTATCCTGAGGAACGCCAGAAACACTGCGTCTCTCTGGAAATCTCGCTGGTTGACCGGGACTACCGAGGGTTCGGCCTGCAAAGGCTTTTCGTCTCCCTGCGTGAGGAGATCGCAAAGGCTCACGGTGCAAAGGAGGCGCTTGTCACGATCGCACCCGGCAATGATTACAGCCTGCACAATCTTCTGAATTCAGGCTATCAGATCATGGACACACGCCCTCTCTACGAAGGCGCTGTGCGGCATATTTTAAGCAAGCAGCTATAAACTGCCGATGACTGCAAAACCGGCCATCTTAATGATGACCGGCTTTTACTTTCTTAAAATACAAACGCGGTGCAATGACATGGTTGTAATACAATCCGAATGGGTATATGATTAGGGCTGGACAATCGAAAGATTGTTTGTTATATTTATACAGAGGAGTGAATAAATATGTTTACCAAAGCTATCACTAAGAAACCGTGCAAGGCTCTGATCGATGGAATTACCACCGCTATGTTCGGCGACGGCACTCCCGATTACGAACTTGCAATTAAACAGCATGATAAGTATGTCGAAACACTCAAGAGTCTCGGCTTGGAAGTGTTAGACCTGGAAGCGGACGAAAGATATCCGGACTCATGCTTCGTGGAGGATCCGGCAGTCGTTATGGCGGAATGTGCCATCATAACAAATCCTGCCACAAGCTCGAGAAATGGCGAGAAGTACGAGATCGTAGATGCAATCAAAAAATTCTACGCAGATGATCAGATCTTTCATATTGAAGCTCCGGGCACTATGGAAGGCGGCGACGTAATGCTTGTAGGTAAGCACTTCTATGTCGGCCAGTCTGACAGAACCAATGCGGAGGGCTTCCGACAGTTTGCAGAGATCGTATCCAGATTTGGATATGAGGCTACCGCAGTTCCTGTTACAGAGGGTCTGCACCTCAAAGACTTTGTCATTTATCTTGAGAACGGCAACATGCTCGTCTCACAGCATATGAATGAAGAACCCGCTTTCGCTGAGTACACGAGATTCGTCATCGACCCTGATGAGCTCTATGCCATCAACAGCATGAACATCAATGGGACCGTACTGGTACCGGAAGGTTTCCCGAAGACACTGAAGATCATCGAGGACCTCGGATATCCTACGATTCTCATCAACAACAGCGAGTTCGCTAAGATCGACGGCAGCCTTACCTGTCTGTCGCTGAGATTCTAATCATCGTCAATTATTAACTGGAGGTATTATAAATGAAAAAGTTCAACAATGTTATCGTAAGAAGACCTTGCAGAGCTATCTGTGACGGCATTACATCTGCTCCGGAACTGGGCCAGCCGATTTATGAGAAGGCTCTCCAGCAGCATGACGCTTACATCGAAGCGCTCAAGAAGTGCGGGGTTGAAGTAACAGTTCTGGAAGCTGACGAAAGATATCCGGACTCATGCTTTGTCGAGGACCCTGCCCTTATCACAAAGGCTTGCGCGATCATCACCAACCCCGGCGCTGAATCCAGGAACGGTGAAAAAGAAGAGATCATAGGTGCTATCCGCAAGTTCTTCCCGGAAGACAAGATCGAATACATCAAGGATCCGGGAACTCTCGAAGGCGGCGACGTAATGATGGTCGATGATACTTTCTATGTTGGCCTTTCCGCAAGAACCAACGAAGAAGGCATCAGACAGCTTGGCGAGATCCTGAACAAGTACGGTCTCAAGTGCGTACAGGTTCCTCTCGAAAAGGTTCTGCACCTGAAGACCGGCGTCAACTATCTTGAGCACAACAACATGCTCGTAGCCGGTGAATTCATCACCAAGCCTGAGTTCGAACAGTACAACAAGGTCGTAGTTCCTGAAGAAGAAGCTTACGGCGCAAACTGCATCTGGATGAACGAAACAGTAGTCGTTCCTGAAGGATATCCTTCAGTCCTCAAGGCTGTTCAGGACCTTGGCTATGAAACACTTGTCGTTGATACGTCCGAATTCAGAAAGATCGACGGCGGGCTTTCCTGCCTGTCTCTGAGATTCTGGGCTTAAGTAATCATTCATTATTATTATCGAGGTGAAATAAAATGCAAAACAACCAAAAAACTCTGGGCATGCTGCCTCTAGTCTTATTCTCAGTAGGCTGCACCCTGGCATCCGGAGTATTTGCTCTCTCAGGCGACTTCGCCTATGCAGGCGCTTATACTCTCGGAACACTCCTCGGATGGGCTATCACATTCGTTGGTATGCTCGGTCTTGTAGGATGTTTCCTCAGGCTGACTATCGTAAAGCCTGAACTCACATCAGGTATCTACAGTTACGCACGTGCCGGTTTCGGCGAGTACATCGGTTTTAACTCCGCTTGGGGTTACTGGCTCTCCGCGATCCTCGCATATGTAACATTCTCAACAGGTTTCCTCGGTTCCCTTTCGGAACTGCTGCCTTTCCTGGGAGATGGTATGAATCTGGCATCACTGATCATCGGCTCAGTCATCCTGTGGCTCCTGGTACTCCTTCTTCTGAACGGCGTTAACCAGGCAGTTATCATCAATGCTGTCGCTGTAATCTTCAAGGCGATCCCGATCGTCTTCCTGGTAATCGCGGCAATTTTCGCCGGATCATTCAGTTTCGACACATTCATGGATAACTTCACAGGCGCTGGAAGCGGTATGTCCGTATTCGAGCAGACAAAGGCTTGTATCTTCACTACCGTTTGGGTATTCATCGGTATCGAAGGTGCTGTCGTTATCTCAACACGTGCTAAGGACACGAAGCTGGCAGGCAAAGCTTCCATCATTTCATTCGTTGCTCTGTTCGCTCTGTACTTCATCATCTCATTCCTGTCCATGGGCGTAGCTGATCACGATACACTGGTATCCTTCACTGACAACTACACCTTCTCCATGGCAGGCGTTATGGAATACATCGTTGGACCTTGGGGCGCAACTCTCGTAAACATTGCAGCCGTTATCTCAATCGGATGCGCACTTCTGACTTATGTCATCCTGTGCTCCGACTCGGCGTTCGGACCTGCGAACATGAAGTGCTTCCCTAAGATCTTCGTAAAGACAAACAAGAAGGATCAGCCGATGTACTCCATCATCTTCAGCGCACTGTTCGTTGAAGTATTCATGATCGTTGCAACGATCAACTCGGCTTCATATCAGAATTGCTACTATCTGTCGACCATCGCTATCATGATCCCTTACATGCTGTCTGCATTCTATGCATTCAAGCTGACTTGTAAGGGCGAGCTGACCGAAGGTCTGTCAGGCGGCGGCAGAATGTGGACATGGCTGGCAGTCATCATCGGTTCCATTTACGGAATCTGGATGCTGTATGCTTCATCCTTCACTTACATTCTGGTATGCGCTCTCATGTACCTGCCGGGCGTTATCATTTACATCATCAAGAGAAGAGAAGAAGGCGGCCCTATCTTCCCTAAGGTTTATGATAAGGTCGTATTCATCGTTCTCTGCGCTCTGTTTGTACTGTTCTTCGTACTGATTGCAAGCGGCAACCAGTTCGTACTTTCAGGATTCTAAACACCTCCTGCAAGTTACAGGACGTGCCTGACAGCGCGTTGAAATGCACAATAAAGGCCGAGGCATATTTCGTGCTTCGGCCTTTTGAATTGCGTTTATATTATCTTGTCTGTTCTGCCTATCTCTTGTTCGAACGCTTCCATATTCCCTGCTTCTCAGCAGCTTTGATGAGTTCGTCCCTGAACTGCGGGTGTGCGATGGAGATCATCAGTTCCGCCCTCTCCCATGTGGTTCTTCCGGACAGGCAGACTTTGCCCTGGTCCGTAACGATGTAATGGGTCTCGGATCTAGGCGTTGTCACAATGTCCCCTGCCGAGAAATACGGTTTGATATTGCTGTGCAGCTGTCCCTTGCCGTCCTTGTAGGCGCTGGTCATGCACAGGAACGCCTTGCCGCCCGGAGACCGGTAGGCTCCCTCAACGAAATCGATCTGTCCGCCCGTACCGGATATCTGGCGCGTACCCACGCTCTCGGAACACACCTGTCCGTAAAGGTCTGCGCTGACACAGCCGTTGATGGCTATGACATTGCTCAACTGCCCGATCACTGCGGGATCATTGACGTGACTTACCATATCACCGCAGCACTCCGGATTGTCGTCGAGCCAGTCGTAGAGGCTCTGGCTTCCTGCGCAGATGCCGAAGACGCTCCGGCCTTTGTAAATCTCCTTGTGGGCGTTGGTCAGCTTGCCCTGTTCGTAGAGATTGAAGAAGGCGTCCGTAATGAGCTCGCTGTGGCATCCAAGGTCTTTGATGTCCGACTTAGCCAAATGCTCGCCGAGGACGTTCGGCATGCCGCCGACGCCAAGCTGCAGTACAGCTCTGTCGGGAATCTCCTCTGCGATGAAATCAGCGATTTTGACCTCCTCCGGTGTTGGAGGCGGTGACTTGATCTCGATCATCGGGTGATGTTCGCCTTCGACGATGATATCCACGTCATCCACATGGATCCTGTTGGCGTCGATGCCCTGGGCGCGTCTTTCCTCGAGACCGCGCACTCTCGGCAGATGCTCGTTTACCTCAACAATGACGATGTCAGCCGCTTCAAGGACCGGCTTCGCCGTGGCCACTGCAAAGTGCAGGTTAAAGTAGCCCTCGTCATCCATCTTCGACGTGGCGATCATGGCTACGTTGACCTTGCAGTATCCCAGCTGATAGTAACTGCTCTGATTCCTGTAGATCATCGGAATGTGGCTGATCAGCCCGGCATTCCAGTACTTGCGCTCATAGCCTGCCGTGTACCAGCTGTGATAGGTGAAACTCTCGCGCTCCGGGTCGTCCTCAACGATGCGCAAAGGCTCGAACATGAAATATCCTCTGCAGTTGACGTCCTTGAGTTCTCCCTTTCTTTTGGCAAGTGCCGCGTCCAGCAGGACCGGCTGGCCCTGTGATATTACATAATCGATCCAATCGCCGTCCTTTACTACCTTGACGGCTTCCTCCGGTGTTTTCAGTTTACTTCTGTAAGTATCGTATATACTCATTTCATCTCGTTATACGTTTTCATCAACCATCGGCACCAGTCTTCCATCCCGTCACCCGTGCGGGCCGAAATGAAGAATACAGGCGCTGTGCGGTTGCATGCCCGCAGATTCTCCTTAAACCTTTGCTCATCAAAATCAAATGCCGGCATAGCATCTAATTTAGTCACCAGCACGACGTCCGCTTCCTCGAACATCAGCGGGTATTTCAAAGGCTTGTCGTCGCCCTCCGGCACAGAAAGAATAACCACGTCTATCTCCGCTCCCGTATCGAATTCGGCCGGACACACCAGGTTGCCTACATTCTCGAGGAACACGATATCAAGGTCCGAAGACCCGATCTCCCGCAGTCCCTGCCGCGACATATCGGCGTCCAGATGGCACATGCCGCCCGTATGCAGCTGTACCGCCGGCACGCCCGTCTCCCTGTGTATAGTCTGAGCGTCCACGTCGCTGTCGATATCGGCTTCCATGACGCCGATGCGAAGCGACCCGTCAAGCTTTTGCAAAAGCCTGATGGTGCCCGCAAGCATGGTGGTCTTGCCGGATCCCGGCGAAGACATGACGTTTATATAGAAGGTCCCTTCCTCCCGCATCTGGGCGCGGAGAAGGTCCGCATCTTTATCGTTGTTTTCAAGTATTGTCTTTTTCAGCTGTATCGTTCTGATATCCATATCTTATTTTGATTCTCCGTAGATCAAATAGATGCATCCATCCAGATGTCCGAAATTGATGTGCTCAACCGCTGAGCTGACCAGAACGCCCCAGTCGAATTCGTAGACGATGCCGTCGTCCGTGTCTCTGGTCGGCGGAACATCGATGTTGCGCTTCAGCCATTCTTCACAGATTTCCTGTTTAGCATGACTTTCGTCGATAGGATTCTTGAACTGCGCGTTCATTTTTGGATCGATCTTGATCGCTTTGCTGTCGTCGATCTGTGACGCTCTTACGGAAACATTAAAGGTCACGCCGTCGCTTTCGATTGGTTTATTGAATAAAAGCTCCAGAAACTGGTTACCGTGAAAACGCTGCGTCGCCTTATCGATTCCTATATTCTGCAGGTCCTCCAGGGTCGTATTCGCATCGAGGACGATGCCGTCAACCTCAACAATTCCGTCTTTAAGTCTATTCATCCGTTAACTCCTTTCGTTCGCCACTGATTTGGATTATTATCTTATTCTGTTTCACTGAATACGGTGTTCTCTTCTCGATGACCGAGACGCTGTAATCCAGCGTGGCTTTCACTTTGCCGAGAAGCCTCATGACCTCACCATAGACCTTTTCATCCGTGCAGTCAATATGCAGAACGAAGGAATCGCTTTCCGTGGTGATTTTTCTGATTGCATCGTGCTTTGAGAATTCCATCTTCTGATGATCTGAGGTCACCGTAAGCAGGTTGAAGAGTATATCAGGGTTCCTGTTTGCCGACACGTCGATTTCATCGGCGATGCGAACCAGCGCTGCCAGATACGGCAGGCATATGGTATTGCCGTTGTCGAGTTCTATACTGGACGGATACTCTTCCTCGTCGAACAAATCGACCTTCCTATGCCCCTTGGTGATCTGGGCAACTGCGAATGTGTGCTTTTCCGATGGAAAATCGAATATCCCCGCATATTTCCATATAAATGCTGCCGAAAACTCGTTGTGATGGCTGCGCACCTCTCTCTGGATCTCTTCGATAGAGGCGGTTTCGTCAAGGCCCGCATACCCGTCACCCTTGCCGGCAATGAACTCCAGATAATCAGCACTGGTTATCCCCATACCGATATCATGCAGATAGCACCCCATGAGCAGGACGTAGATCTCGTCCGCGTTCAAATCGTATTTCCTGTTCTCATCCAGTATTTCGTTGCATGTCTGGATCACGCTCAGAGCGTGGATTTCCGAATGGTCCGTATACTCAGGAAATACCCGCAGATAACCTCCCAGGGTCATGTGCAGCGCGACGACCGTATCCGTATATCGTCTATGCAGGTCCGGGTCGAGTTCCCGGAGCCGTTTTTCCAACCAGAATTCCCTGTTTTCCATTCAATATCTCTCCTGGCTGCCGCTTTTCCTTCGATCATCTGTCTGCAATGACAGAAAATCCATCAAAGAAATACTCTTTCATAGTCGGCGGATCCTGATAATACCCGTACATCGCATCATGCAAAGGCTTGCCGGCGGCTCTGCCGCTGATGATATCCTCCATGGCCGCCTTTATTGTTTCGATTGCGGATGGATCCGTTATGAAATCGTTATGTGAAACGTATATGCTCCTCAGGCCTTTGCATCGCGCCTTGATCTTGTCAAGGGAAGCGATGTAATCCTCGATGTTGGAATGGCCGAGGATGTCGTTGTTGAACTGCACGTAAATGGCGCCGAAGTAGATCATGTCGCCGGCGAAGAGTATGCCGTCTCTGTGGTCGTAGAGCATGGCGTGGTCCTCCGTGTGCCCCGGCGTCGTGATAAACTCCACGGTCCTGCCGCCCAGTTCGAACAGATGCCCGTCTGCGCAAGGCCTGAATTCATAGGGCCGGATGCAGTACTCTTCGGGCTTGAAGCCTTGCGGATAGCCGAAGAGGAACATGTCTTCATCGGTCTGGCTTGACAGCGGCTCACTGCCGACGCCTGTAATTGCCTGTCTGCGTGAAAGGTCCGTGTCTGCGCCCAGAACCTCGTGAAATCTCCAGTTGCCTCCCGTATGGTCAAAATGAGCGTGACAGTTGACGATTTGCAGGGTATCGAAATACCCGCCTGCAAGTTCCTGCACCAAAGGCCTGATGTTGCAGATTCCCATGCCCGTATCAAGCATGAGCGCCCTCTCCTTACCGAAGATCAGGAAACAGTTGACTTCCTGCAAATGCTGCGGTTCACAGATCGCATAGACATCTCCCGGCAACTCGTAGCATTCGAACCAGCCGTTGCCGTTTTTTACGTCGATTTTCTTATATTTGCTGTAATATTCTCTCGGTTCCGGTGATTTCCACTTCATGATTTACTATTGTACATTATGGCACTAAATCGTTCAAGGTCGACTATGCTATTGAATTTTGCGAAGGACCTTGTTTTTTGGTATAATCTCAAGCATAGAAAGGATATATATTATGATTTATTGTAAGAAATGCGGCACGCCTCTGCCGGACAATGCGGTGTTCTGCGGAGAATGCGGCGCCAAACTCGAAAACGAGAGACTGTCTCCCTCGGCTTACAGAAAAGCCATCACGGAGGCAAGAAGGTATAAGGTCATCTCTGTTATCCTGTCACTGCTCTGCGTGATCATGGGACTCGGATGGGTGGTTACGTCTCATAACGCCTACGATTCCATCGATAATTACGAGAAGGAAGCGGTCAACATGGATCGCGCCGGCGTGGAACTTTCAGGCATCTATGTGGTCGGTGAAGATTCCGAGCTTCCGGAAGGAAGATACAACATCTACCCGCCGGATGACGAGAGCTACATGTCCGTTTATATCTACGAGAACATGGAGGACGCAAAAAAACAGTACGATGAGGATGACGGTTCTCTGGCGATCGACAGCGTTTACTCCCTGACGCGCGGATATAAGCTGAAAGCAGGCTGGGTCGTATCCATCGATTATGACAGCGCCTACTTCGAACTGGTCGACGGCAACCAGGCCGATACAGAGGAATCAGTTGAACCGGATGCCGATGCATCGGAATCTGAATAAGGGACGGGGGTGAAGATATGAAAAAACAAAATGGAATCAGACAGTTTGGACGAACCCGTATCTTTGTTCTGCTTTGGCTCTTTATCATCCTCTGCGGCTCTTATTCGCAGGGCGCGCCGGGTCTTTCCCTGATCTTAGTGCTTTGCATCCTGTACATGGCAGTCATGGACAAGGTCAACGGCAAGATCATGAAGAATGACGAATGGAATATCCCAGTATCGACAGAGGAAAGCGAGACATACGAATATCAGGAATCGGAACCTGCCGAAGAGCAGCCTGCAGAGGCCGCTGCAGAGGAAACTCCCCCTGCAGATGAATATATCTTCGAAAGTCCGGTCAAATGCCCTTACTGCGGTGAGGAGATCCCGTCCGACGCAAAATACTGCTTCTATTGCGGCAAATCTCTTGATAACTTCAGGAAGACAGAAGCGATCCGCAAAGACAGTACAGACAGACTCGAGAAGGCAGCAGCCGGTGTTGACAAGAAAGAAGCCAGAGACGGCATTCTCGCCATCAAAGACCTGACCAATAAGATCCTTCGCAAGTACGAGGAGAAAGGTGAACAAAATTCGGATTATGTTAAGTTCACTGATTATTACCTTCCGAAGTCGATTGCAGCCGTTGAGCACTATCAACTGCTCTGCGGTCTGGAGGGATTGGACAGCAGCAAGCTGGAAGTCAAGAAACAGTTGGAAGAATCCATCGGTATGATCAAAGAGGCCTTTACGAATATCTACAACAGGATCTCTACAGAAGGCATCTATGACCTCTCCGCCGATGTCAATGCCCTGGAAAAGGGTCTGGAACTTGACGGTTTGAAGGATTCTGACTTCAAGATCGAGCCTTAATCGATAATACTAATGTAAACGAAAAGGAACATGATCACTCATGTTCCTTTTTTTCGTCTTCTTCATCTATTTCGTCTTCGTCTTCATCAAGCCCCACCGGATCATCGATCCATTCTTTGATCTCCGTCGGGCTGAACACGTTGCCTTTGCCGTCTTTTGCCCTGTCAATGAGTTTTTTCAGCGACAGTGGCGTCGACAGCACGGCCAGACATATGATAATGACAATTACTAGCGTTTTCATACGCGACATTATACCAACTTACGCCCCTGTCTGCAATGTGGTATAATCATAAAAAAGTATCTGCATTTCAGAAAGGGGTCCACCATGAAAAGCAAAAGAGAATATTCCGAAAGAAAACTGACCAGAGAACTGCAAAAGAACATAGATAAGGCAAAGGCTTATCTTAACGATGATGCGAAGATCGAGGCACTTCTCGCTGACTTCGAAAAGAAACTTGCTCTCATCCCGAAAATCGGCAACAGAGCAAGCGATATCGCTGTCATGCTTTCTATGGTCAGAGCATATGTCAAGAAGCAGTACACAGAAGTTCCGGCTACCACGATACTGTTTGCTGTAGCTGCTTTGATCTATGTCGTCAATCCGTTCGATCTGATCCCGGATTACCTGATCGGTCCTGGACAGCTGGATGACGCAGCTGCACTGGCTGTCGTGCTGCAGGCGATCCACATGGATCTTGACAAGTACAAGAAGTGGCAGAAAGAAAACGGCAAGAGATAGCTTAATCCCTTGCGATCAGGGCGCCCAGACGCCCGCCCGCTGCGGAAGCGAGGAATATCCACAGAATCAACCGAAATGGGAAACAGATCAGAAGCAGCATCGTCACTGCGATCGGCTTCCTGATCTGTGCTCCCAGCGTTGATGCTGTGATAATGGCAGCAGCAAAGACCCCATGGGCCGGAGCACCTGCGCCGAAGATGAGAAGCGCAATGCCGAATCCCATGCAGGAGCATGCGTAGATCAGCGGGAAGAAATGCCCGCCCTTCATACCGAATTCTATGCAGAAAGTCGTCATAAGGATCTTGAGAAGGCTGACGCCTATGAGCATAGCCGGCGTATAGATCGTGAAGACGTCAGGAAGCAGTCCCATCTGCTCTTCACCGGAGAACAGCACAGCCGGCACGAGCATCGCCATGATGCCGATACAAAGGCCGCATATGCCCTCTCTAACGATGACGGGTATCTTGGAAGATACGAGACCCGTCAGTTTTTTTGCGTAAAAATAGGCCGCAAACAGCGCCAGTCCGACAGGAATATACAGCAGAATCAGCGCGTAGTCTGCCGGAACCGCATCGGTGGCTTCATATCCTGGGAATCCGTCCGTTGCAGCGCCAAACACCGCACCGAGCCCCTTCATCACCAGGAATGCCGTTGCCGTCGAAAGACCGTACAGGAGGAGCTTGCTCACTTTTGGCAGACCCAGATTCTCCACCGTCTCTTCATAGGCGGCGTCTTCCTCCACTGCGAAGATTCCAAAGAGCGGTGAATGGAACAGGCTTCCCAGCATAACGGCTGCGCCGATATCCGAATATTCATCAGCATGCTGCTTGGCATACTTGACGTTATCTCCGATCCAGTAACAAAGGCCTGCGATAATGCCCGTCAGACCCGCTTCAGGACCAACGCTCGCCCCAAATACCAGCGGAATGAAGGCGCACGCCAGCATGACCAGCATCGGATGATAATCGTAATGCTTGTCCCGTTTGATCTTGCCCAAAACGACAGGCAGTTCGTCCGGATAATCGCCGTATGTTTTGTGGAGCAGTCCCATGATGAGCCCGCCGGCCGCACAAATGATGACCGGAATGAAGCTGATTCCCGTTGCCATAGGCAGCGCCGTCCACAGCAGGTCTTTGCAAAGGCTCAGGAGCTTCAAAAATACCCATAAAACGACGCCGACCGTCGCGCCGAGCAAGACGACGAATATATATAATTTGAGATCGTTTCCTATTTTCTTCGTGTTCATCACTTTACAGAAAGACCGCCTTATTTCCGAGGCGGCCTTTTCATTCTCTTACTTAGTCTTCCAGATACTTGACGTAGAATTTCATGTCCGTCGACTGATAACCGATAGCTTTGTAAAAGTCCATGGCGTTTTCGTTCGTCAGCGCGGCGAGAAGCTGCAGCCGTTTGCACCCTTCGGCCTTTGCATACTCTTCGATCATCTCCATGCCTCTCCTGCCGTATCCGCGGCCGCGCATGCCTGCCTTGAAATAGAAATCATCGACGATCATCGCCTTACCGTGAGACCATACGCTGAATGCTGTCATCAGATTGGCAAATCCGACCGGCTCCTCGTCTTCCTCGAACATGATAAATCTCACCTGCTCCGGAGAATTGAGCCCTGCAAGGAATACCTTCCTGAACTCATCATCGCTGATGCGATCCGCCTCATTCCAGAATTCATTGTCATTGATTTCTTCTTTCATAAAATCTCTGTTCATTTTGATCCATACGGTGCAATCTCTCTCATTGCATAATCTGTATCTAAGCATATCTCATATCAACCTTTCCGTTTATTCTTCTATTTCACTCATGGTGAGTTTTTTTCTGGTCTTCCGTTCGTATTTCCTGATGATGCGGTCGATTGCCGGGCCTCCCAGGCCTTTGAGGTATATTCTTCCGTGGGTTCCCGGGTAGTATTCGGCAATGATAAATGCCTTTCTCTCCTCTTTTGCCCTCTCTGCGTATTCTTCGGGAATCTTCTTTTCGTCCTTGACGCGCCGCATGATCAGGCAGAATTTATCCATATCCGTAGTCTTGTAGATGATGTGGTAAGTTCCAATATATTCCGGGGTTCCGGATGCCTTATTATACCCTCTGAGAATCTGTCTTTTGCCGATTTCATCCATGACAAAGAAATCGTCCGGTGTCAGGAAATCAGGATCCCAGATTCTCTTGAACACCGCCTCGTTTGGATTTTTCTTAGTGGCATTATTGGCCTTGATTTCGATATATTTATCAAGTATCGACATCTATCCTCCAAACAAAAACGAGCAGTTTTGACTTCTGCTCATTTAGTATACCATATTTTACATCTTATATAACTGCCAAACGCACCTAGAACAGAAATATTTCAGTTCAAATCTTCTCAATTTCCCGTTGATCGTGCTCTGGCACTCATAGAGTATGTTCTCGGCACCGCAGACCTTTGTCTTCCTGGAGCTAAGCACCTGATCCACCTTGATGGTGACCATCTCTCCGTTCTCTTCGATTTTGAATTTGTATGGTCTGGGGTCGCGTCCCTCGGAGTTGAATACGACCATGGCGTCGACCGGTTTGGCTAGCAGTTTCATTCCCATCACTCCTTCATCCACATTATACGAACATTTGTTCGTCATGTCAAGGATGATGTTCTCTTTCTGTTTGGTACAGCGCATATAATGTGTTATTATTTACTATATCGAGGCATTGAACACGAACCAGAATCAGGAGACAAAAATGTTATTCTGCTCCCCGGACATCACATTACTCATACCGATTATCATCATACTCGTATATCTATTTATCGTGGTATGCAGGTGGATCGTATTCAGGAAACTGCATGTCATGCCATTTTGGAGTCTGATTCCTGTTGTAAGGGAGTTTCTGATATTCAAGAGATGCTGGAAAGTATGGCCTTTCATACTGCTCATGTCTCTTGCTCTTTTCTTTGCACTCTTCGTACGCATAACGGGTTATGTAAATATCGATCTGCCTATCCCGCCGTTCGTACTGACAAATATGAGAGTACTGGCGCTTTCCTGTCTGATCCTCATACATATACTCAAATACAAACGACTTGCCTTTGCCTTTGGCCATGATTACGTCTACCTCATGGGGCTCTTGTTTTTCACCCCTGTTTTCATGGGGATGCTGGCGTTTTCCAAGGAAAACGAGTATAAAGAAAAGCGGGCAAAACTCGAGGGTAAAGAACTCAGAGCATACTTAAGAGTAAAGCGTACTCTCCTCAACAGGGTCCTCAGCGCGGTTTCAGCGGTTGTTATCGTTTGCTGCGCAACAGGATATGTCAGTCACATCATGCTTACCGAGCAGCAGCCCCGCTTCCTCGTACGCAGCACACTGAACCAGTTGTATGAAGCTACGGAGGGCAAAGTAAGCGGTCACGGCGAGGTCATCTACCCGGCCCTGGATGAGAGCACTGACGATATCGCTGCGCCGAGGGATCTGTATTATCCCGATCATTCAAAAGCCGCAGAGACCACAGTCTACATGTACCTCATCGGCTCAACTCTTGAAGACAGCACCGGCACCGCATCAATCAATCTGGCCCAGATCAAGGATGCAACTGCTGCCGGCAGCAAGCTCAAATTCATCATCGAGGCCGGCGGATCCGGCAGATGGTTTACGGGCGGCTTCAAAAGCAACACCACTGCCAGATATATGATCAAGGACGGCAATGTCAAAATGCTGGAAAAACTGCCGTCTGATACCTGCATGTCCGAGCCAAAGACTCTTGAGAGCTTTCTCAAGTGGGCAAACAAAACCTATCCGTCAGACCGCAAGATGCTCTTCTTCTGGGATCACGGCGGCGGACTGTCCGGCTTTGGCGTGGATGCGCTCAATCCGCGAGAAGGCCATCGTCTTCTCTCCATGGACGAAATCTCCGGCGCCCTTAAGGCTTCCGGTGAAAAATATGACGTCATAGCATTTGATGCCTGCTTCATGCAGACCATGGAGGTGGGTCTTTGTCTGGAGCCGTACGCAGATTACCTACTGGCATCGGAAGAAAGTGAGCCGAACAGCGGCATGTACTATACCGCTGCGTTTTCAAGGCTCGCAAAGGATCCGAGCCTCGCAACCCTGAATTTCGGTGCGATGATGTGCTCTTCCTTTGACCAGTCGTTGGTCCTGATGGACAATGTGATGCAGGCCGGCGCCACCATGTCGATGACAGACCTGCGCTATATGCCAATGGTCAGCGAAACCTTTGTCAACTATCTGCAGGGACTTGACCGGCAGTTCATATCGGATCACAGCAGTTTTACTGAAATGTCGACAGCACGTTCCAAATCCTATGAATTCCAGATGGATGACCAGATAGACCTGATCGACTTCATCAATTATTGCGATATGTCTTCTGCTGAGAAACAGGCGATGATACGCAAAATCAATAAAGCTATTCTGGTGCGAAATGCGGGAAGCGCAAATCACATCAATGGACTTGCCTGCTACATGCCGTACGATGATCTTGAAAGTTACAGCAGCGTCAATGACACTATGGTGAAGATGGGTATGCGGGCTGAGTGCCAGGTTTACAATGATTTCGCCAGCATCATCGGCAGTCAGAGATCAAAAAAAGGCGAGGAATACAGAATCGACGTTACCCACGAAAAGTGGTACGTAGAGGCATTCAAGAATTATGACAGTTCCCTATACCTGCAGGACATCCCGCTTACAAAGAAAGGCAACGATTACGTCATCGGACTCACGGATAAGCAATGGGAGAATATCACCGGATACGAGCAGGGACTAAAACTTAAGGTCGGCAGTAAATTTGCGGATCTAGGCAGCGATAATGTATTTGATCTGGACGAGAAGGGCCGTTATATGCTTGAATTCAACGGCACATGGGTGGCAATCAATAATGTTCTCGTCGCGCTGCATCCGGGCACTCCGAAAGATATGGGCGACGGCAAAATCATATACAGCGGCGCAGTAGATGCTGTTTTGAACTTTACTACGCCTATCAAGATTTATATCGAATGGATCGATGAAGGAGATATTGAAGGCGGAGGACACGTCCTCGGATATCTTCCGGCGAACGAAGACTCCGATGACTTTGACGAAAACGGAATGCCTCGAGGATATAAGCAGTTCAAGTCCTCCAATATCGTCACCTTCCTCTACGACTGGTACGATGAGAATGATAACTACCTGTCGACATCATTAGGGCACTTGCCGATCACCGTCGGCACACAGGGGCTCAGGGTGACCCAGAAGGATATCAGCACAGAGGAATACAAATATTACGGGATTCTTAAAGATGTAATGAATGGAGAAAGCCAGACCGAAACACTGTATCACAAGCCAGAATAAAAGGTCAGGCTCATCGCAAAAAAAAAGGACCGGCATATGCCAGTCCTTGAGACTGTGAAATAAAGTCTGTAAATTTATGAGAAGTATCCTTCTATGGTAAAATCAGAATAACCATAGGAGGATATT
>JAFRVY010000051.1 GCA_017438285.1 Bacillota bacterium | reverse complement strand
TGATTATGCCCTCTTTTTTTCATGCATTTACAACTTTTGGCCAATATCACCTGCCTTAAGGCATGTTTTAGTTGCAAATGCCACATAGATAATACAGCTCCATGCAGCCATGTGGCTTGAACCACATGGTTCACCCTGCATGGGCATTATATGTGGCACCGTTTTTCTGCCCGGTCATTATTCTGCCGACTCCGCGCTCTCCTGGAACGCTTTCAGCTGGTCTGTCATCTTGCGGGCAGTCTTCTCATCAAGTTTATACCTGATAAGAGCAGCCCCGAAATAGATCGCAACAACGGCAAGCCCTACTGCGATTCGTGTTACAATCAATTCAGTTCCCCCCATTTGTCCTCCGAACACGATCATCTCAACGATCGCAATAATGAGGACAAGCTGAACCGATTCACGTATCATGGTCTGCTTGACCGTCAGCTCTTTGCTCGTGAACATTACGAAAACCGGTATGCATCCAAGGAATCCGTATATGATCGGATAAACCAGCAGCTCATAGCCGAATCTCTGCTCCGGAGCAAGAACCATGCCGCAAACGAACATAGCCGCATTGATCAGCGCCGTGCTGATAAAAAAGTATTTCGCTGTTTCTATCAATCGTTCTTTCATTTCTTACCTCGATAGCCTTTTCCCTACCTCGACAGTTTTGCCTTGAAATCCGCAACATACTTTCGGGATATGATAACATCCTCGCCGTTCTTCAGGCGGCACATATACCGCCCGTTCAGCGCCGGTTTGATGGATTCCACCTTCATCAGATTGACTACGACCGACTTCGAGACGCGGACGAAATATCGTCCGTTCAGTGCATCCTCGATCTCGTACAGCCTGGATCTGGACTCGTAGCAGTCCTTTCTCAGATAGATAAAGGCCTTGTTGTCCACCGACTCGATGTAATAAATGTCCATAATCGGAATGCTTCGCTGGGCATCGCCGTCTTTCACATCAACATTTCCCTGGCGCGCCTTCACGAATTGCACGATCTCCGCCACATTGGCGTCAACCTTGTGGCATCCGATCCTGATATATTCCTTTTGGTCCTGACCAATCTTGATTACTTCGACTTCCATTTCTTAATAGCTTTCCTGAACTGTGAATGTCCCTTCCCCCTTCAGATAGCAGTCAAAGAAGTTAAGCGTTACCGAATTTACCTGCTCGATGCAGTACTTCGGATCCACGTCTCCGGTTCCGAGCATGTTTGCGAGGAACGGTGAGAACAAAGGCAGGTCTGTGAAGTTCATGTGACCGCTGTTCTTGACGTAGGTCGAATAACCATCGACTGCGTTCTCTATTATAACATTATTTACATAGTCTTTGCCCTGTTTTACCGCTTCTTCGCAGTCTTCCTGATGCCCCTGATTTCTGAAATCGAGAACCGGGGTCGGATACGGCTCCTCATTGCAGATATTTTCTCCGTTCTCCTTGACGCCCTTTACTTCACCTAACATGGTACCGTCAAAATCGATTACTGCGGATACATCTCCTCTTCTTCCTGCTGTTACAGAGGTAGCTCCGCCCAGGGAATGTCCCATGAGTCCGATCTTCTTAGTGTCAATTCCGGCAAGCGCTTTGCTGACCTCGCCTGCATTTTCATCATCGCCGAAGGCCCACGCCGAATCCGGACCTGATGCAGCAGCAGACTTGACGTTATCGATTACGAAGTTCATGTCAGCGAGTCTCAGCTTCATCCACTCGGAAGTAAGCTCGAATTCCTTTTCTGGGTCATACACGCCGTTTCCGACGTCCATTGCGGACTGAATGAAATCACTGTCAACGATGATTGTTTTGCCCTCTGAATTCGTCGTGAAAAATGAGTGGTGCGGATGGTCAAGTGCAATGACAATATATCCATGACTTGCCAGTTCCAGATATGTGGACATGTTGCTCTGGTAGTAACCGAAAGCGCCATGACTAAATATTACCAGCGGCAGTGAATGCGCCTTCATTTTTTCTACGTTTTTCGGGTAGAAGAAATGCAGTCCCACTTCACAATTTGAGCCGTCATTTTCAAACTCATCCACTCTGGAGTCATCGATCAGGATAGCCGAACATTCGGCAATCTCATTATCTCCGGTAGTCGGAAGTCCATGGTAGTCCTTGAATATGAATGCCGGTCCCATGGCCATCGCAAGGATGATGATGCCGACCAAAGTCCTGACGACGATCGACGGTCTTTTTTTAATTTTTCCGTTCTTCCTTTTGATCAGCCAGAAGATGCCAGAGATGATGATCTGGATAACGAGAACTGCGAGCAGCGCCGTGAACCTGAATCCAAAATCTATGCCCGGAAGCACCGTCATGATCAGGTAAGTCAAAAGCTCGATTCCTGAAACAAATAGTCTGCGCGTTGCCCATTCTCCGCGCGTGGTTCTTCGCGAAAGTTCAAAGGCCGCGAAGCCTATCTCTGTTATTATTAATACCAGCAGCAACAAGATCGTCATGATTGTCTCCTTTCAGTCTTATATATATCTTTCCCTCTCTTGATGCAAGTGTAATAAAAAAAGAGCTATCCTGCAATAGCTCTCTTGGTAAGATGCATTTTGGCGCGGCAAGATGCACTAAAACGTGCTATTTATCAATAATAATGTTACCAACCTGAAGCTCTTGATTCCGGTGCACATATATTATTGCAACAATCTGTACCTGCTGTTTATCTTCGTTAATCCAAAAGTAAAAATAATAATTCTTTACACGGATTTTGCGTATTCCATAACTGCCCCATGGTTCTTCATCGATTGTTTTAATACGCTGAGGCATCTCGGACAAAGATTCCATCTTCATCCTTATTTGCCGTATGATCTTCTTGGCGGTGTTTGGCTCCAATAGTGTGTATGCTATATAATCCCCAATCACAATCCCATACCTTTTCATTTATAGTTTTCCTTCGATTTCGTCAAAGACCTCCTCAATCTTGTAAGAATCTCCTTCCTTGGCCTGTTTCAGACCGGTCTGCATCATAACATCAAACTGCTCGTCGGTCATTTCATCACGTACTGGAACAGAAGGAATCTTTACTGGAAAAGGAATTCCGTCATTCATGATTATTTGCCTGTAGTACATATCTATCGCCACCGCACGAGATAGTCCTATCTTTTCCAAAATTGCCTCTGCTTGCTGCTTCACATCCTGCTGTATTCTTACGTTCACATTTGCAGTTTTTGTAGCCATTTCCTCACCGCCTTTCCAAATTATTTCATGGTTGAATTTATTATATGCAATTATATCGCAATTTACAATACATTTGCGTTACATGTAATAAAAAAGAGCTATCATGCAATAGCTCTTCAGGTAAAACGTGCTATTATTCGCCCATTTACTAACCTACAGCAAATCCCTGATTCCTTCCCAGACGCGGATCGCAACGACCGGGTCATTCATCGTGTAGATGTGAATTCCCTGTGCGCCGTGGTCGATCAGCTCTCTGCACTGGCGGACCGCATAGTCGATGCCCGCCTGATACAGCCCCTTGCGGTCATGCTCGTATTCCGCGATCATGGCTGTGAAATCATGAGGCAGACTGGCGCCGCTCAGTTGCACCGTCTTCTCTATCTGACTGGCTTTGACGATCGGCATGATGCCCGCCGCAACCGGTACGTCGATACCGCTTTGTCTCGCCAGGTCGATGAATCTGTAGAACTTCTCATTGTCGAAGAAAAGCTGGGTGATCAAAACATCAACGCCGGCCCCGATTTTGTACTTCAGATTCTGGATGTCGCTCTCCAGACTTTTACTCTCGTAGTGTCCCTCCGGGTAGCAGGCGCCGAGAATGTTCAGCTCATCCAGACACCTTCTCTGTATCTCGATAGCCAGTTCGTTGGCGTGCTTGAACTCGCGCTGGATGTCCTCGCCCGGCACGATGTCGCCGCGAAGAGCCATTACGTTCTCGATCTGCGCATCTCTGAATCTTTCGATCATGACCTCGACGTCCTTACGGGTCGAGTTGATGCATGTCAGGTGCGCCACGGTCTCGATTCCGTAATTGTTCTTGATCGTCGATGCGATCTCACAGGTAGAATTGTCCGCGATGTTGCCCCCTGCGCCGTAAGTTACGCTGATGAAATCAGGGTTTGTGACCTGCAGCTTCTCGACGGCCTGATAGATCGAATCCTTATTCTTTTTTCTCTTCGGCGGGAAGACTTCCAGCGAAAAAACCGGTCTTCCTTCAGCCCCGCGCTTTTCAAAAATCTCAGATATTCTCATTCTTTTCTCCGTTTATCTGTACACGTTGAACGTGATCCTTACTCTGTCCTTGCGGCTCACTCCGCCGACCTGAGCCAGCACGACCTTGCCGCGTCCGCGCATGACGATCTTATCGCCCTCGCTGATTTCCTGGTCGACTTTGAGCGCCTCCATGCTGTTCACCGATACGATGCCGTGTCTGATGGCTTCCGCGGCTTTTGCTCTCGACAGTCCAAAGGCCGACGCCACGATGCCGTCCAGCCGCAGCGACGCGACTGTATCCTGCTTCTGCGCGATGTTGATCTCCCCCGTGCAAAGGCTCGAAATCGGCAAAATCTCCACTTCCAGATTTGTGCGTCCTGCTTTAGTGTAATTCATCTCGATGAACTCTGCAATCTCTGTTTTGACTATGATATCAGCGCCCGAACCGATATCGTCAGCCGCAGATTTGTCGCCGCCCTTGCGCACCAGGATGTCCCCCGTCACCTCGCGGTCGAGGCCCAGTGCCAAAAGCGAACCCAGATAGTCCCTGTGGGTCAGTTCTCTGCCGCCTTTGGGCACGCTCACCCGCACCACGCGCAGCAGGTCCTGGATCTCTGCGGGAACTCCGTCTGCGTCTGTTCCCTCACCGCCGGCCGCAAATTCCGGCACGAAGACCGCCATGCAGCGCTCCGCATCCTCCCAGCCGCCGTAAAACAGCACCTTCACCGGGAGCTTCCTGCCACGCAGGTAGTCGCTGACCACCTTGCGCTGGTGGGTATCCAAAAAGTCGCCTGAGGTCATCACGCCCCAGTCATCCGCCTGCTGTATTTTATCTTCGATCTGCGCGATCAGCAGTTCATCTGTCTTCATCTTTATACTCGTACTACCGCGTGTGTTTTAGTGTTCTTCGGTTTCGTTCATGGTATAATTGATTATATCACAGGAGAAATCACTATGAATCAATTCAACAAGTATTTTGACCACACACTGCTCAAAGCCGACGCCACGCCGATGGACATTCTTCGGCTCGTCACCGAAGCCGTCCAGATGGACGTTGCTGCCGTCTGCGTCAACGGCAGTCACGTGCGGTCTGCCCGCCGCTTCATCGACGCGGCAGGTTCCAATGTCAAGGTCGTAGCCGTTGCCGGCTTTCCTCTCGGCGCCATGTCGACCAATGCCAAAGCCTACGAGGTCCAACTGGCTCTCGAGGACGGCGCCCATGAGATCGATCTGGTCATGAATGTCGGTCAGGCAAAGTCCGGAAACTGGGCCTATGTCGAAGACGAGATCTGCGCCATCGCTGAGATGTGTCATGACGATGAGGCGATCCTCAAAGTCATCATCGAGACCTGTCTTCTCACAGAGGACGAGATCGTCCGCGCCTGTCAGGCATGCGAGGCCGCAAATGCCGACTTCGTAAAAACGTCCACCGGTTTCAGCACGGGAGGTGCCAAAGCGGAAGACGTTGCTCTCATGAAAAAAACGGTTGGCGATCGCCTGCAGGTCAAGGCATCCGGCGGCATTCGGACTCTTGCAGATGCAAAAGCCATGATCGATGCCGGCGCAGACAGACTCGGCTGCAGCGCATCCGTTGATATTATTAAAGAATTCGAGGCGCAGGGCTAACGCACGGTGCTGCGGTGAGCCTTTGCTCGCGGTGCTGCGGCGCGATCCGCTAGCAGATCCTCGGCAGTCCCTCTCCATAGAGGACGTCGAGTCTTCTCGTTGCGCCAAGGCGCGTTTTGATAAACGTGCCCTCCCCTTCCAAAACTCTGCCGATGATGGCGGAGTTTTTTCCGTGTTCAGAAGCCTTCATCGCTTCCAGTGCCTTCTCGGCCTGGTCGCCCGGAACCACGGCGATCAGTTTGCCCTCGTTGCCCATGTAGAGCGGATCGAGTCCGAGGATGTCGGCAAAGCCTTTGACCTCGTCACTGACCGGGATGCTTTCTTCGTCTAATTCAATCCTCACGCCGGAGCTTGCTGCGATCTCGTTGAGGATCGTGCCGAGACCGCCTCTGGTCACGTCGCGCATTGCTTTTACTTCTATCTCTTCTGCGAACAGACCTTCGACCACATCGGTCAGGACTGCGCAGTCGCTCTCGATGTTGTTGTGGATGTCCATTCTGTGGCTCAGGATGCACGCATGATGATCGCCCAGATTGCCCGAGCAGATGACCACATCGCCCGGCTTGCAGCCCGCGCTGCTCACCTTGCGGCCTTTTGGAATCTGGCCGATGCCGGTGGTGTTGATGTACATGCCGCCGTTGCCCTCGACGACCTTCGTGTCGCCTGCAACGATGGTCACGCCGGCTTCACGGGCCTGGATCGCCATGGATTCAACGATCTTGTCCAGCAGGTCGATGTTCAGCCCCTCTTCGAGAATGAATCCGCAAGTCAGGTACCTCGGAACCGCACCCATCATGAGCAGGTCGTTCACCGTACCGCAAACGCACAGTTTGCCGATGTCGCCGCCCTTAAAGACCAGCGGTGATACGACGAAGGAATCGGTGCTGACCGCGATTTGCGCGATGGAGTAAGTCCCCGAAGTGACCTCCACGACAGCCGCATCTTCCAGTTTGTCCAAAGTCTCGTTCTTGAAGTGCTTGCCAAAAATCTCCGCCATGAGCTCAGCTGAGCTTTTGCCGCCGCTTCCGTGTGCCATTGTGATGATTCTTTTCTGATTGTCCTGAGTCATTGTTATTCTAACCTCTTTTTGTGTTTCCCTTAGTGTGTGTTTCTGTACCAGATCCCGCAGGAGCCCTCGCTGGACACCATGCACGGCCCGAACGGGTTCATCGGCGTGCATTTGCCGCTCGCGAACATCGGGCACTGGTCCGGATTGATCCTGCCGGTGATAACTGCGCCGCAGCAGCATTCCGCAGGCAGTTCCATGTCTTCATATAGCTCGTGGCTGCCGCCGTCGTACTTGCTGAATTCGTCCTTCAGATACAGGCCCGAATCCTCGATCATGCCGAGTCCCCGCCACATGGCAGGTCCCGGTTCAAAAGCCTGTTCGATGGCAGCTAAAGCCTTTGCATTACCGTCGGTATGGACGGCGTTCTTGTACATATTCTCGGTTTTGCCGGCGCCTTCCTCGATCTGACGCACGATGCGGTAAATCGCGGCCAGGATGTGCTCTGCTTCAAAGCCGGAGACCACGAACGGTCTCTCGTACTTCTCCGCCAGTTCATCGTAAACGCGGCTTCCCGTGATGACGCTCACGTGCCCCGGACACAAAAACCCGTCGATGTCGTTTTGGGTGTCGCAGATCCACTTGATGGCCGGAATCGCCGTCTTCAGGGCCGTGATGAGGCGGATGTTCTCCACGCCCAATTCGGCGGCTTTCTGAATGAGCAGCGCATAGACCGGCGCTGTTGTCTCAAAGCCCACAGCCGCAACGCCGTAGGTCGTCTCTGGGTCCGCTGCCGCCTTTTCGAGTACTTCGAATGGCGAGTACATGATGGTGATGTTGGCTCTCGCCTTGCCGTCCTCCGGCGACTTGTTCTCCGAAAGACTTCCGCCGCTGCCCGGCACCTTCATCATGTCGCCAAAGGTGAACAGGTGGCAGCCTTCTGTTCTCGCAAACTCCACGCACCTGTCGATATATGCCGTCGGCGTCACGCAAACAGGACATCCCGGGCCCGAAATCAGCTTGATCTTCGGTGAGATCAGGTCCCTGATGCCGTTTTTGAAAATTGCGGCAGTGTGTGTGCCGCAAACTTCCATGATTTTCAGTTCTCTGCCGTCATACTCTTTGAGGTATTTGATCAGATCCTTGACTTCCATATGTATCTTCTCCAGGCCTTTGCTATGAAAGCGCCTCCAGGTCCGCAAACAGGTCGATGATCTCCTGCGCCTGCTCTTTTTCCATGACCTCGATGGCGCATCCCGCGTGCACCAAAACGTACTGGCCGACCTTTGGCTCGACCAGCCCGATATTTACGTTTACGCTGTTTCCGTTGAAATCGACCTTGGCGGTCGTTCCGTCTATTTCAGTGACCCTGCCGGGTACCGCTACGCACATGTTTCTTCTCCCTTTCTCCTGCTTCTGTTCTCGTGCCTGTCTCAGGCTCCCAGTCTCTTGCGCTCTCGCGTCCTTCGTTGCGCGTTCTCGCGTTCTTCGCCGCGCGCTACTGATCCTCGCCCGGCAGCTTGCAGATGTCGACCCAGCCTTTGGCGTTGGAGTACTTCTCCAATTCGTCGCAGGTCAGCTCGATGGCGCTGTTATCGCTTCCGCATGCCGGAAATACCGAGTTGAAACGCTTCATCGACACGTCGCAGTATACGTCAACATCGTCGCGCTCTATTGCAAAAGCACAAACGCCGCCGATCTCGTGTCCTGTATAATATATGACCTCTTCCGGTTTGAGCATTTTCGCCTTGAAGCCGAACTGGTCCTTGAATTTCCTGTTGTTGATGCGTCCGTCTCCCGCCATCTGGACGAGGATCGCGCCGGCGCCCTCAGGCTTGAGGAAGGACATGGTTTTGCAGATGCGCGCTCCTTCCACGCCTACGGCTTCCGCTGCCAGATCTACAGTGGCGCTGGAAACGTCGAATTCCATTACCTTTTCTTCCATTCCGAACTGACGGAAATATTCTCGTACTTTATCTATAGCCATTTGCTACCTCCAACTGTTTCATACATGGCAAATTCTAACACTTTTCGGGCTGTTCGTAAAGATGTGGGTAATTTGCTCATAATTCTCACAAAATCGGAGTTCTTGCACTCGGACAATTACACAGCCTGCCGCGGCAGCCCGCGCGGTGCCGCCCGGGCCGGTGCAATAAAAAACCGGCGCGCCTGTGGCGCACCGGTCAGTCTAACCGATGTGGTTATTTCTTGTTCAGTTTCTCGAGTTCCTTCTCGAGTCTTTCTCTTCTGAGCTCTTCCTGATCCGGCATGAGCTCAGCCTCGTTCAGTCTCTTACCGAGGGACTCTTCCGCTGCTGCTGCAGCTTCAGCCTTTTTCCTGTTGCTCTTTATCATGATAGTCAGAGAAACAGCAATGCCGCCCCACAGTCCGATACATGCGATCAGCATCATTATGATTGCACTTGCGCTCATTGTGTTACCTCCTTCTTAGTCATCATATCCAGGAGCATCATCCGGCTTCTTGTAGAAGCTTGGCTTGCCCTTTGCGAGAGTTAAAACGAATGTACCGATTACCAGGAACAGGATGAAGATGACGCCGATCCAAAGCGGATATACGTCGTATCCATCTCTGAAGTAAGTAATCAGGTTGGAAATCGTCGTGTAACCAAGAACGATTACAGTGACGATCTTCAGGCACCAGGTCCACCACTTACCAATGTTGAAGTTGGAGAATTCGTTGGCTGCCTGTCTGATCTTTTCAGGCTTGAAGAACCATCCAATCAGGACGACTTCGATTACACCACTGGCTACGATGCCGATGTTGTTTGCAACGTAGTCCGCCAGATCCAGGAAGTATAGACCTGCCTTTGTAACGAACAGGAATGATACGATGAATGCTGGAACCAGAACTGTAGTAACTGCCTTCTTGTGTGACAGTTCCCACTTGTCCTGAATACCGGTGATTACGGCCTGGATGATGGAAATCAGTGATGTGATACCTGCTGTGAACAGTGATACGAAGAACAGTACTCCGAACAGTGAGTTCAGTGTGGGCAGTGTGCTGATAGCAGTTGGGAATACAACGAATGCAAGGCCAACGCCTGCAGCAGCAACGTCTTCTACGCCGCAGTTCTGAGCGTATGCCATGTAACCGATGATCGAGAAGATGCCGATGCCTGCGAAGATCTCGAATCCGTGGTTGGTGAAGGCAGTCAGGAATGCAGTGTTGACAACGTCTTCTTCCTTAGGCAGGTAGGATGAATAGCTGATCATGATCGCGAATGCGATTGACAAGCTGAAGAATACCTGTCCATAAGCTGCTACCCATACATCCGGTTTCGCAATTGCAGACCAGTCTGGTGTGAACATGTAAGCTATGCCATCGATAGCGCCTGGCAGTGTAATACCTCTGAAGAAGATTACAACTACGCACAGCAGCAGGATCGGCAGGCAGATCTTACAAGCAACGTCGATACCCTTGTTGATACCGCCGTACATGATGACTGCTACAACGATCCATACGATGAAGAATGGAGCAAGCAATCCTACATTGATACCGCCAACATGCGTGATGCTGTCAGTGATCTGCAGCGTATCTGAGAAGAATGATGTCGATGTGTCTTCTCCCCAGGTACATCCGAATGACTTGCCGATGTAGCAAAGTACCCATACAACGATAGCGAAGTAGTAAACTGTGATCAGGAATGAAATCAGAACCTGGAACCAGCCGAGGAATTCGAACTTGGTGTTGATTCTAGCCAGTGTACCAGGAGCTCCTGATCTGTAGGTTTTCCCTAGCGTGTATTCCAGAATCAGAATTGGAATACCAGCAGTCAGAATTGCAAACAGGTAAGGGAAAATAAACGCGCCACCACCGTTGGTTGCTGCGATATATGGGAATCTCCACAGATTACCAAGACCTACAGCGGAACCGATAGCGGCGAGAATGAAACCTAGTTTGCTGTTCCATTGAGCTCTCAATTAAGTCACTCTCCTTCTCTAAATAGTATAATGATTGCATTTAAATAATAGTAAAATAAATACTTTTACATTATAGCTACCTATATATATCGTGTCAAGGGTTAATTTTGTAACTTTTTCACAAAAAACATTAAGTTTTTTTAGTGTACAACAATCAATTTTTGGCCCAATTTTAGCCTTTAAACTAAAAAATTAAACAAAATGAAAGGCTGTTTTTGTTGTCGTTTACAATTTTTTCCTTTATAATTGATTTATGCATGAATTACCTGTTACAAAACATATTGTCGATATCGCCGAAAATCATTGCCGTGACAACGGCGGAGAGCGCGTTTTGGCTGTAAATCTGGTCATCGGAGACTACTCCGGATACGTGGGAGAATCCATCCAGATCTACTTCGATGTGATCACCGAAAACACCCTCTGCGAGGGCGCAAAATGCAACATCGAGACCGTGGAACCGAAGCTCCGCTGCAACAAGTGCGGCAAACTGTTCACCAAGCAGCTCCTCACCTTCGACTGTCCGTACTGCGACGGTCAGGGCGAAGCCACGGAAATCGGCAAGGAATTCTACATCAAAAGTATCGAAATCGAGTAGGCGCAAAGGCCTGCCGGCGCAACCGCGCAAAGGCCTGCCGAAGCAAACACAATGACAAGCGGAAACATCCAAACCGAAAAAATAAAATTATGGGGCATAGTCCAGGGGGTCGGTTTCCGGCCCTTTGTTGCTAAAACGGCGGATAAACTGGGCATGAAAGGCGAGGTTTTGAACATCGGCGGTCTGGTGGAGATCACGCTCACCGATACGGAGGAACGAATCACCCGGTTCATCGAGACTCTCAAGGCCACGAAGCCCGGCCCTGCCGAGATCGTCCACATCAAGCGCAGCGTCATCGAGGACCGCGCATTTGACGGCTTCGAGATCATCCGAAGCGACGAGGGCGATGACGAGGCGGCCATGATCCCGGCGGATCTGGCCATTTGCCCGCACTGCCTGGAGGAACTCTATGACAAGCACGACCCGCGCTATCAGCACCCGTTCATCAGCTGCATGATCTGCGGACCGCGCTATACGATCATAGACCGAATCCCGTACGATCGCTGCAACACGACTATGGACGACTTCCCGATGTGCGAGTTTTGCGAGTCCCAGTACACGGACCTGCACGACAGAAGGCACCACGCCCAGACCATCTCCTGCCACGAGTGCGGGCCGGTTTTGGTGTGGAGAGACTACGAGACCTATCACGACGAAGAGCTGAGCAAGCTGAACCAGGACTTCTCGTCCCTGGATCCGGACTTCTTTTCCCGCGACCCGAAGGACGACACGGCGATCCTGGACAGAGCCGCAGAGATCCTCAGATCCGGCGGCGTTCTCGCCTTCAAGAGCGTCGGTGGCTACAACCTCGTGGCCGATCCGTTCAACAAGGCGGCCGTCGACAAGCTGCGACGCGCCAAGAACCGCGAGACCAAGCCTTTTGCCGTCATGTTCAGAAGTCTGGACGAAATCAGAAAATACTGCGACGTGGATGACGTGGAAGCGAGTCTTCTGGAGTCATCTGCCCGCCCAATCATATTGCTGGAGCACAAACTGAACGAACTGTCAGACGCCTTTTTGACCGCAGAAACTGGTCGCGATGAGATTTCCCTCGCCGACCTGAAAAAAAGCCGTTTCATCGGCTCTTTTCTGCCTTCCTTTGCGGCGCAGTATCTGCTCCTCGACCGCATCAGCCCGCTGATCTTTACCAGCGCTAACCTCTCGGACATGCCGATGATCAAGGACGACGCCGAGATGTTCGCCCTGACTGACAAACTCAACTGGGACGAGCGCCTCATCAGCGGCATCCTCTACAACGAACGCAAGATCCGCGTCCGCGCCGACGACTCCGTCACACGCGTCATCGACGGGCAGCCGCAGATGATCCGGCGTTCCAAAGGCTACGCGCCGGTGCCCCTCTTCGTGGACATGCCAAGGCCCGCAAAGAGCATTCTCGCTGCCGGTCCGCAGCTGAAAAATTCCTTCGCCCTCACCAAGGGCAACTTCATCTATGTCAGCCAGTTCTTTGGCGACATGGATGCGGTGGAAACCCAGAGCATCTACGCGGAGAACGTGGACCGCATGGCCGGCCTCTTCAGGATCACGCCTGATGTCGTCGCCTGCGACATGCATCCGCTCTACTATACGACGGATTTCGCAAAGGCTTATGCCGCGCGCAAAGGCCTGCCGCTCATCCCCGTCCAGCACCACCACGCCCACGTGGCAAGCGTTATGGCCGAAAACAGCCTCGAAGGTCCGGTCATCGGCGTCAGCTTCGACGGCACGGGCTACGGCACGGACGGCAAAATCTGGGGCGGCGAGTTTTTGCTCTGTGAAAGCGGCAGGATGGAGCGCCTCGCCCACCTGAAATATGTGGACATGATCGGCGGCGATTCCTCCATGAAGGACGGCGCCAGATCAGCACTGAGCTACATCAGCGCCTATGAAAACGGCTATCTGCGAAGCGCCGAAAACTCCGAAGATGGCAGCCGCCAGATTCCGCTGGACATTTCGGATATCATCGACTACGGCGCCAAACGCCTGAAAGGAAAGCCGGAAGCGAAGCTCGTTCTGCGAGCCCTGGCAGGCGGCATCAACACCCTGCAAAGTTCCAGCATGGGACGGCTTTTTGACAGCGTTTCATCGCTTCTGGGCATTTGCGATTACAACGCCTACGAGGGGCAGTGCGCCATCATGCTCGAGGATGCTGCGGCCTTTGCACGCAAGCACCCGGGAGCCAATCAGGCTTCAGATCTGGCACTCGCCTTCCACGAGCGCGTGATCGACATGATCCTCAAGGAGTGCCGGACCATCCGCAAGGAGCACGGCGTGGACAAGGTGTGCCTCACCGGCGGCACCTTCCAGAACAAAATCCTCATGGAGGGCGTCCTGGAGAAACTGCGCGCGGCGGGATTCGAGCCGTACTACAACATTTCCGTCAGTCCGAACGACGGCGGCGTGGCTTTGGGACAGGCTTTTGTAGTAATGCACAGCGATTGCTGATATAATAGACGAGTAATACGGGGTATAAGGAGAGTATTTTGAAGAAGAAACCAAGACGAGAAAGAGAATACAGCACCGAGACCCTCGTGGACGTTACTTACGATCCAGAGGATGTGGCGGACTACGACAGCGGCAACGCGCCGATGACGAGGAACACGCAGCCTGCGGAGAAGCTGGACGATCTGGCGGAGTTCCAGAAGCGTTCAAAGAACCGCAAGGAGTCGCAGCACACCCACAATTACAGCATTCTGGATGCCGTCCGCGATTACAACCCGGACGCCGGCAGAGACCTCGAGCCGGAGGATGACTATGCGGGTGATGACTGGACCGAGCCGGAGTACACGGATTCCGCGGAGCGCGAGGAGTACTACGACCGCGACGAGTACGGGCGTGGCGAATACGACCGCGGCGAGTACGACCGCGACGAGTACGGGCGCGACGGTTACGATGACCGTGCGGCATTTCCCGGCGCAGGCGACCGGGACGATTTCCTTGGTATCGACGGCGAACCGTCCGAGAACTACGAGCCGCGTCCCCTCAGGCCTGAAGACGCAGGCTACGAGGACATCATGGAGCAGTTCACCACGGCACCGACCAAGCCAAAATATTGGTTCGAAGAGTTTGGCGACTACTGGACCTGCAGCTGCGGCCACCTGAACAAGGGCGACGTCTGCGACAACTGCGGACTGGAACGTGAGCTTTTGCGTTCCCTCTTCGTCCTGCGAAAACCGGGCGATACCGAGGGTATGCCGGTCAAATACGAAGAAGTCATCGTGCCAAAAGGCCGCCTGACCACGAAGCACAAACTGATCATCGCCTCGGTGATCATCGCCATTCTGGTCGCGTGCGGGGGAGCTTTTTCCTACTATTACCTGTACGTTCCGGCCATGGAAAAAGAGGCAGCTGCGACGGTCAAAGCGACGACCGACGCGGTGCAGTCAGGCGTTTCCGACATCTCGGCTGAGACCGACGGATTCCTCTGGGAGAGCTACATCACGGCCGGCGACAACGCGCTGGATGCCGGAAAGCATCTGACCGCCATCGCCTACTACAACAAAGCCCAGCAGATCGAGGACAATCAGGATCTGCAGGACAAAGTCCTGGAGGCGAAATACCGCTATGTGAAGTCGCACCAGTCCAAGGGCGGCGACACCTTCGAGAAGTTCCTGGGCGAACTCATGTCGGTAAGCTACAAGGAAGCGGGGTCCATTTACGAAGAGTATTACGCCTGGAACTTTAAGGTCGTGGCCAACTTAGATAAGGACGACTATTCGACAGATATCGACACGGCAAGTCGCGCAGACACGGTTTACTTCCACGTCAGCGTCAGCGGCGGTCCGCCAGATGAGTCAGTCAGCGTTTACTATGAAGCCATTTGGCCGTCAGGTTCCAAGCAGACGGACATAATCGGCTCCAACTGGACGGACGGTTCGAAGGGTTACGCCAGATTCTCCTATCCTGTTCCGCCGCTCGGTAAGGAAGGTACGCTGAAGTTCAATATTTATGATAAGAGCACGCAGGAACTGCTGGCCAGTGACTCGATCAAGTTGAAGAAATAAATAACATCAAAGGAGAGATCATAAGCAACAAGTTGAACCAACGTGTTATATGCCCTCCTTCCCGGACAACCGGGAAGGAGGGTTTTTCTATGCCCATTTGTATTGTATTGTCACGGTGCTCTGACAAATCAGGAATTAGCTGCCTCTACAAATGGAGATTTGCTGAGGTATGCACCCCTTTAACCAAAATCATGCAATGCTATGTCGTTTGGTTAAAATGTGCGTTGCATACAGTCCACGGTCTAACCAAATTCGTGTAATGTACTGCTTCTTGGTTAACGTTCGCATAGCAAGCAACTGTCCAATTAACCAAACCCTTTCCATATCTGGCCTCTTGGTTAATTCACGTTAACCAAAATCACAGAAATCGTAGAATAATAGTTAACGGAGCATTGTCCCAAGTGACAGACGTTAACCAAAACCATTCATCTGGTCCGATTTTGGTTAACGATGGAAATAATGATCTCAAAACAATAACCAACAATTAACTGATTACAAGGTTTTAGTTAACGACAGAGCAATCAACTGCGACATTGCCGCATAAAAAAGACCGCTGCGATTGCAGCGGTCTTTTTTATGCGGCGGAGCCGCGTTTGTTTCAATTGTTTGTAACTTATCCTAAACCGGATTATTCGATAACCTCAGTTACAACGCCGGATCCAACTGTTCTGCCGCCTTCTCTGATAGCGAATCTCAGTCCTTCTTCGATTGCGATCGGAGTGATCAGCTTGATCGTCATTACGATGTTGTCTCCAGGCATGCACAT
>JAFRVY010000050.1 GCA_017438285.1 Bacillota bacterium | reverse complement strand
CCTTGGCCTTACGCGCCGCCTGACGCTCATCGATAAGCGCCTGGATCTCAGGCTCGATCTCGACCTTCTCTTCGACTTCCTGCTGCAAAAGTCCCAGAACGCCTGCCAGTTCCATGAGGATATCCAGGCAGCCCTTTGCAAAGGCTTTGCTTGCGCCGCCTCTGGTCGCCGTGTTGATCGCAGTGATCAGCTCGAAGACTGCGGAGATGGCGTCAGCTGTATTCAGGTCGTCATCCATGGCCTCGCAGAACTTGTCTCTGTACTGGTCGAGGGATGCAAGAGCCTCTTTTTCTTCCTCGGACATGTCAGTGCAGCCTGCGCCCGTACCCGCCGCTGTCGATGTCTCGATCAGGTGCTTCAGGTTGGACTTTGCATTGCGCATCCTCTTCAGGCCATTCTCCGACTGGGTGAGGATCTCAGGATTGAAGTCGATCGGTCCCCGGTACTGACCGCTGAGGATCAGGAATCTAAGGACTTCGCCGTCATACTGAGTGAGCAGGTCTCTGACAGTCTTGAAGTTGCCCAGTGACTTGGACATCTTGACGCCGTCGATGTTGATGTAGCCGTTGTGCATCCAGTAATTCGCGAACTGCTTGCCGTTGTGCGCCTCGGACTGTGCGATCTCGTTCTCGTGGTGCGGGAACTGCAGGTCCTCGCCACCGGCGTGTATGTCAAGGGTGTCTCCCAGGTACTTTTTGGACATGGCGGAGCACTCGATGTGCCAGCCCGGTCTGCCCATTCCCCATGGTGACTCCCACGCGATCTCCGAATCTTCCTTGCGGGCCTTCCAGAGCGCGAAGTCAAGCGGGTCTTCCTTCTTCTCATCGTCCGCGTTGTTCGTCCTCTCGCTGGCGCCCAGTCTGAGTTCATCCACATTCTTGCCGCTCAGTTTGCCGTAGCCGTCGAACTTTCTGGTTCTGTAGTATACATCGCCGTCCACCTCGTAAGCGTAGCCTTTGTCGATCAGGTCCTGTACGAACTTGATGATGTCCGGCATGGTCTCCGTGACCTTCGGGTGGACTGTTGCCTTCTTGACATTCAGTGCGGCAGCGTCCTTGAAGTACTCCTGGATGTACTTTTCGCTGACCTCGCCGGCCGGAATGCCCTCTTCCTTGGCTCTGTTGATGATCTTGTCATCGACGTCAGTGAAGTTCTGGACGAACTTGACCTTGTAGCCTCTGTATTCCAGATATTTTCTCATGGTGTCAAAAACAACAAAAGGTCTGGCGTTACCGATGTGGAAGTAATTGTAGACCGTAGGTCCACAGACATACATCTTGACCTTGCCTTCCTCCTGCGGTACGAACTCTTCTTTTTTTCTTGTCAGCGTGTTATATATTCTCATTTGTCCCTCCATTAACTGTTGTTTATCTGTAATCAGCAGTTTTCTCTGCTAATGCGTAATCACTTCCGTGAAAGTCTGATCCTCTGGTGATGTGCAGGTGATATTTCTCTGCCAGTTCCACGAATCTCATGGACTGTTCGGCGCTCTGGTCCGGATGGTAGCATTCGAGACCGGCGAGACCTTGCTTTTTCAGATCTCTGAGCATCGCATCAACGTTCTTGTAAAACTCCTCGCTCCCCGGCCTGCCCAGTCCGCGGGTCTGTATCGGATGCGCGAGGACCGGCGTGCCGCCGGCTTTCTTTATCATAGCGATGGCGTCGGCCGATGAAGGCTTTGCTTTCTTGACTCTCCTGCACTGTTTGCTTCCGAGTATCGCAGGTCCAAAAGCGTCATTCTCGTTCTTGATGTATCCTTTTTTGACGAGAGCCCTGGCGATGAGAGGCTTGCCGATGAACTCGTTCTTGCCTATCTCGATATCTTCTTCGCCGACATCGTAACCCATGCTTCTCAGCGTCTCAAACAGCTGGATGTTTCTCTTCTTGCGGTTGGCGATCAGCTGCATGAGAAAATCCTTCAGCTCCTGGTTTTCAATATCGATGTTGTAACCCAGAATATGAAGACCTATGCCATGGTCTGCTTCAACGGCGATCTCTATGCCGGGTAT
>JAFRVY010000049.1 GCA_017438285.1 Bacillota bacterium | reverse complement strand
TTCGACCTCCTCAGCATCGATGCCGCATCCGTTATCCGTGACGCGGATATAGGATTTACCACCTTCTCTTATTTCAACAGTGATCGAAGACGCGCCGGAATCGATGGAGTTTTCGACCAGTTCCTTCACGATGGAGACAGGACGGTCCACGACCTCTCCGGCTGCGATCTTATCTGCTACGTTTTTGTTTAATATCTTGATCATTATTTCAGTAGCTCCTGCAGATTCTCCAGTATTTTCAGTGCTTCTGACGGCGTCGTATCCATCAGATCAAGAGATCTGAGCTTTTGTACGACCGGATCAGGAATGGCATCGAAGAAGGACAGCTGTGCCTCCTCTTCTTTCGCGGTCTCTGCCTTAGAAACCGGCGTTTCTTTGCCGTTTTCCAGAATCTCGAGCCGCTGACGGGCATTCCGCAAAAGCTCCAGCGGAACGCCTGCCAGTTTCGCAACGTGGATGCCGTAGCTCCTGCTTGCCGGACCTTCTACGATCTTGTGGAGGAAGACGACTTCCCCGTTTTCATCGGATACGTCGACGTTATAGTTCCTGATGCCTTTGAGCGTGCCCTCAAGGGCTGTCATTTCATGATAATGTGTCGCAAAGAGCGTACGTATGCGTCTGTCTTCACGGCAAAGGTACTCAGCTGCGGACCAGGCGATGCTCAGTCCGTCATACGTGCTGGTGCCGCGGCCGATCTCATCGAGAATGACCAGGCTTTTGCCAGTTGCCGAGTTCAGAATATAGGACAGTTCGCTCATTTCCACATAGAAGGTGCTCTGTCCCTGCGCCAGATTGTCCGAGGCGCCGATTCTGGTGAATATCCTGTCGCAAATGCCGATGGACGCCTTCTCACATGGAACGAAACAGCCCGCCTGAGCCATGAGCACGATCAGAGCAGTCTGTCTCATGTAAGTTGACTTACCCGACATGTTCGGACCGGTGATCAGAAGCAGATTCTGGTCCTCTCTATCGAGATAAGTATCATTGCTGACGAATATTCCATCGCGGATCGTTCGCTCGATAACAGGATGTCTTCCCTGTTCGATGGAGATCACATCAGAATCGTTGACTTCCGGCTTTACATAGTCGTTCTGCTGGGCGACCGTTGCAAAGGCTGCCAGCACGTCCAGTGTGGATATGGCCTTTGACGTAGCCTGAATCCTGTCGATGGACGCCTTGATTTTGCTTCTGATATCTGTAAACAGCTCATATTCGAGCTTGTTGATTTCTGTTTCCGCATTGAGAACCAGACGCTCTGTCTCCTTCAGCTGCGGCGTAATAAAACGTTCCGCGTTGACCAGCGTCTGTTTCCTGATATAGTCTTCCGGAATCATGTCGTAGAAGGATTTGGTGACTTCGAGATAGTACCCAAAGACCTTGTTGAATCCCACTTTCAGATTCTTGATTCCGGTACGTTCACGTTCTTTGGCTTCCAGAGATGCGATCCAGTTTTGCGCGTCGCTGATGGAAGCCTTCAGATCATCCAGTTCCTGTGAATAACCGGCCTTGATGATACCGCCCTCTTTCACTGTGAAAGGCGGTTCTTCGATGATACTCTTTTCGATGAGTTCGTAAACTTCTTCGAGGGCGTAGATCTGGTCGTTCAGTTCGCCCAGAAGTCCGCCCGCATCTTCCAGTTCGTATTTGATGTCCGGCAGCACATAACAGGAATTCCTAAGGGCGATCAGATCGATGCCGTTCGCCTTACCCGTAGCGATTCTGCCGGTCAGACGTTCGAAATCGTAGATCCTCTTGAGGCTTTCCTTGATGTTGTTTCGTCTGATCAGGTCTTCTTTGAGGATCTCCACGGCATCCAGCCTCTTGCGGATCATCTCCACGTTGTTCAAAGGCTCTTTGAGCCATTGCTTCATCTTGCGGGAACCCATGGCCGTGTGGGTCTTATCCAGAACGCCGAGCAGCGAACCCTGCAGCTTCTTGTCAAATAAAGTCTCCGTAAGTTCCAGATTCCTGATGGTCGCCTTGTCGAGAGACATCTGCTGTCCGACCGAGTAGTATGCGATGGAACGTATGTGATCCAATTCATTCTTCTGCATCTCCAGAAGATACATGAGAAGAGATCCCAGGGCGTATTCCACAGCCGGACTGTCATCGATACCGATGCCGAAAAGTGAAGAAACATTGAACTGCCTCATAATGGTCTCGTCGGCAGCGTCTCTCCTGTAAAAACCGTCATCCAGCACGTTGCAGTATGCGTCGATCACGGACCGTGGGGAGTCAATATCAAGGATATCCGCCGTATTCCGATCGATCAAAACCTCCCGCGCGCCGATCTTGACCAGTTCATTGGTGACAGATTCAATACGGTCATCTCCCGTAATGCAGGTCATACGGGATTCTCCGGTGGAGACGTCGCAGTATGCAAGGCCAATGGAATCCTCCCATGCATAAACGGAAGCGATGTAGTTGTTCTCTTTTTCATCGAGCATGGAACTGCTGATGACGGTACCTGGCGTAACGATCTGCACAACTTCCCTCTCCACCAGTTTCGGTGAAGAGGCAGGATCGGTCATCTGCTCGCAGATGGCTACTTTGTAGCCCTTTTCCACGAGACGTGCGATATAAGTGTCCGCAGAATGGAACGGAACGCCGCACATCGGCGCGCGCTCTTCCAGACCGCAGTTCTTGCCTGTCAGCGTCAGTTCCAGTTCTCTGGAGGCAAGCTTGGCATCATCAAAGAACATTTCATAAAAATCACCAAGCCTGAAAAACAGAATACAGTCCTGGTGTTGTTCTTTGATATCCAGATATTGCTGCATCATTGGCGACAATTTAGATTTTGCCATGCAATCCTCCTATGCTTCATAAAAGGTGTCAGAGAAAGCTCCCTGACACCTTCACGTTAAGGTCAAAGTTATTGAAGCGGTTTATTTACCCAGCTTCTTGTTGTAAGCTTCGATGCCGAGTGCGATCAGCTGAGCGCCTCTTCTCATCTTGTCTCTGTCGAGAACATAAGCGATTCTCATCTCGTCTCTGCCGAGTCCCGGAGTCATGTAGAAACCTTCTGCAGGTGCGAACATAACTGTTTCGCCGTTGTCATCGAATTCCTTCAGCAGGAACATGAGGAAGTCTTCTACGTTGTCGACCGGCAGTTTCGCAGTCAGATAGAACGCGCCGCCAGGCTTCTGGCATACAACGCCAGGAATCTTCATGAGTTCTTCGTAAGCTGCGTCTCTTCTAGCACAATACTCTTCTCTCATTTCGTCATAG
>JAFRVY010000001.1 GCA_017438285.1 Bacillota bacterium | reverse complement strand
AGATCCTCGCGCTTTTGACGAACCAGCTGGAACTCATGCTCATGACCAAGGAAATGGGCAGCGATGGAATGAATATGGCCGCAATCAAGGAAGAAATGAAGGCCACCGCCGGCGTCCACGAATTCAAGACGCAGAAGGCCTGTCAGAGCGCTTCTCATTTCAGCGTAGCAGATCTTCGCAAAATCCTGTCGGCGGCTTATGACATAGATATGCACATCAAGAGCGGGCTTTATGAAGGCAAGCTGGCTTTGGAGATGTTCATTACCGGAGTATAGATATGAGTACCCAATTCAAAGCGGATATGATGCTCGTCCTGGTCACTCTTTGCTGGGGCGTTTCATATTTCATGATGGATCTTTGTCTTGAGGAGATGGATCCGCTGACGCTCAATGCGTACAGGTTCCTCGGGGCTTTTGTGATAGCGGCCGCTTTGGCGTTCAAACGATTAAAAGGCGTGACCAGGAAGACGCTCCTGTACGCCTTTTTTGTATCTCTTGCTATGGTTTTGACATACATCGGCGCTACTTACGGCGTCAAATATACGTCACAGTCAAACGCCGGATTCTTCTGTGCAACGGCAGTCATCTTCGCGCCGATTCTCACGTTCTTTATCAAACGGATCGTGCCGGACAAGAAACTTGCTCTCGTCGTTGTGATGTGCACCATCGGCATGGCGCTGATGGCTTTTGATTCCAGTTTTCATATCGCCAGTGGCGACTGGCTCTGCCTCATGGCAGGCTTTTGCTATACCATCGCGATTCTGATCACGGAGGAGGGAGTATCCCGTGATGATGTGGATGCTTTCCAGCTGGGTGTGTACCAGCTTGGGTTTACTGGCGTCTGGATGCTGATACTCGCGCTGCTCTTGGAAACGCCGGTGCTGCCGCAGTCTACGGCCTGCTGGGTTTCTGTTGGATTTCTTGCAATCTTTTGCACGGGCGTGGCGTACATCGCGCAGACCATCGCCCAGAAATATACGTCGGCGACCCATGTGGGCGTCATCTTTACATTGGAACCGGTCTTCGCGGCGATCGTCGCGTTTCTGTTCGCAGGGGAGAGGCTGCTGCCGAGGGCATATTTCGGCGCGGTGCTTATGCTCCTGAGCCTTCTCATTATGGAAGTCGATTTCAAGAAAATCTTCAAAAGGGGTAAAGTGTAAAGTATACATTATTGTATACATAGACTTTTTGTACTGCTTTTGATACAATCACTTTGTGTGGATTGTACTGTTAAAAGTGCACCATTTATGCCTCTTGGATATTGTATACAAGGCGGCATTCTGTTATGATAAGTAATGTAACTGCAATGCAGTTTCGTTAGATTTGAACATTTTAATGGAGGACAAAAAATATGAGTGACAAAGCTTGTAACTGCGATTGCGCAAAGGAAAGAGCAGCTCAGTTCGCTGACCTGGCTCCAACTCTTGAGCAGTACGCAAAAGTGCCCGGCAGTCTGATCACCATCCTTCAGAAGGCACAGGAGATTTATGGATATCTTTCAGTAGATGCCATAAACTACATTTCTGAAGTGACCGGAATCAAGCCTGCCAAGATCTATGGCGTTGCTACGTTCTATGCACAGTTCAGACTCCAGCCGATCGGCAAGTATCTGATCATGCTCTGCAAGGGAACCGCATGCCATGTAAATGGCGCTGACATGATCGAAGAGTCTATCTGTGAACATCTGAACATCCAGGATGGCGAAACCACCGAAGACGGCATTTTCACACTGAACAATGTTGCATGTCTCGGCTGCTGCAGCCTGGCACCGGTAATGATGGTCAAGAGTGCTGACGGAGACGAGACCTATGGAAATCTGACGAAGGATTCCGTCAAGAAGGTTCTCGACGAGATCAGAGAAAGAGCATAGGAGGTGACAGCATGAGAGTTGTAGTAGGACAAGGCAGCTGTGGTGTTGCCACTGGCGCAAGAAAAACTGCTGCTGAATTAGAAAAGCAGATCGCAGCAAAAGGACTCGACATTCCTGTATCCGTAACCGGATGTGTTGGCACCTGTTATCTCGAGCCGATCGTTGACGTTTATGATGACAATGACGAGCTGACGAGATATGTCAAGGTCCAGCCGGACAAAGTCGAAAGAATCGTAGAAGAACACCTCGCAGGAGGCAAACCTGTTGTTGAAGACGCTATATCCGAAGAGGATAAGCAGTTCGTTCTCAAGCAGCAGAGAGTCGTCCTCAGAAACTGCGGCGTGATTAATCCTGAAGATATCGAAGATTACATCGCTGTCGACGGCTATAAGGCTATCGAGAAGGTTCTCAAGGAAATGAAGCCTGAAGATGTTATCGAAGAGATCAAAGTCTCAGGCCTGAGAGGCAGAGGCGGCGCAGGCTTCCCGACGTGGTTCAAGTGGAATGCTGCAAAGGCCAGCCCGGGCAAGGAGAAATATATCGTATGTAACGCCGACGAAGGCGACCCTGGCGCATTCATGGACAGATCCGTCCTTGAAGGCGACCCGCATTCACTCCTGGAAGGAATGATCATCGGCGGATATGCAATGGGAGCCATCGAAGGCATCATTTACTGCCGTGCTGAGTACCCTCTGGCAATCAAGAGACTGGAGATCGCAATGGCACAGGCAAGAGAAAAGGGCTTCCTCGGCAAGAACATCTTCGGAAGCGGCTGGGATTTTGATATCAGAATCAAGGCCGGCGCCGGCGCGTTCGTATGCGGTGAGGAAACTGCTCTGATCGCTTCCCTCGAAGGTGAGAGAGGTATGCCTAGACTGAAGCCGCCATTCCCGGCAGCAAAGGGCTACTGGCAGAAGCCGACAAACATCAACAACGTAGAAACTTTCGCAAACGTTCCTTGGATCATCTATAACGGCGGCGCTGCATTCGCTCAGTTCGGAACTGAGAAATCAGCAGGTACGAAGGTATTCGCACTGGCCGGCAAGATCAAGAAGGGCGGACTCGTAGAAGTTCCTATGGGCATGACCATCCGTGAAGTTATCTTCGGCATCGGCGGCGGCATCAAGAACGATAAGGAGTTCAAGGCCGTACAGATGGGCGGACCTTCCGGCGGATGCGTTCCTGCAAGCTTAGTCGATACACCTGTAACTTATGAAGACATCACTAAGACAGGCGCTATCGTAGGTTCCGGCGGTATGATCGTCATGGACGAGGATACTTGCATGGTAGACATGGCAAGATACTTCCTCAACTTCACCCGTGACGAATCCTGCGGTAAGTGCAACTACTGCAGAATCGGAACCAAGAGAATGCTCGAGATCCTGGAGAGAATCACTAGAGGCGAAGGCAAGGACGGAGACATCGAGCTCCTCGAAGAACTGGCCAACAAGATCAAGGACGGTTCCATGTGCGGACTCGGTCAGACAGCTCCGAACCCTGTACTGACGACCATCAGATACTTCAGAAACGAGTACGAAGATCATATCTATAACAAGAAGTGCACAGCCAAATCCTGTAAGGCACTGATCACATACAACATCACTGATGCATGTAAGGGATGTACTCTCTGCGCGAGAAATTGTCCTGTCGATGCCATCAGCGGCAACGTGAAGGAAGTTCACGTCATCGACCACGACAAGTGCATCAAGTGCGGCAAGTGTATGGATCACTGCAAGTTCGGCGCAATCGTGAAGGAATAAGGGAGGAGGAAGAACAATGGATAAATTCAGATTAAACATCAACGGCAAGGAAGTCACAGGCGTTCCTGGCCAGACAATTCTGGAAGTAGCCAGAGAAAATGATATCTTCATTCCGACTCTCTGTTACGACGAAAGAACCAGAATATACGGTTCCTGCGGCATCTGCATGTGCGAGGTAGAAGGCAACCCTAAACTTTGCAAAGCCTGCGCAACAGCAATCGCTCCGGGAATGGTTGTTAGAACAAATACCGAAAGAGTCATCGAGTCGAGAAAGACTAACCTGGAACTGCTTCTCTCGAACCACACCGGTGACTGCAGACCTCCATGCGTACTGGCTTGTCCTGCACACACAGACTGTCAGGGTTATGTAGGCCTGATCGCAAACGGCGAATATGAAGCTGCTTTGGAACTGGTTAAGGATAAGATTCCGCTTCCGGCTTCTCTCGGAAGAGTTTGTCCTCACCCTTGTGAAGAGGAGTGCAGACGCGGACTGATCGATGAGCCTATTTCAATTCAGTGGCTCAAGAGATTCGCTGCAGACCAGGATCTGGGAGATGCAGAACCATTTATCCCGGAAATCGACGAGGAAACAGGCAAGAGAGTTGCCATCATCGGCGGCGGCCCAATGGGACTTTCTGCTGCATACTTCCTCAGACAGATGGGCCACGAAGTTACTGTATTCGAGTCCATGCCTAAGGCCGGCGGTATGCTGCGTTACGGCATTCCTGAATACAGACTTCCAAAGGCTGTACTGGACGAAGAAATCGCAACCATTGAAATGATGGGCGTTGAAATCATCTGCAACACCAAGATTGGCGAAGACATCCCATTCGAAACTGTCAGAAGCGACTTCGATGCTGTACTGCTCGGTATCGGTGCATGGATCTCCACGGGCGTTGGATGTCCGGGTGAAGATGCTGAAGGCGTTATCGGCGGTATCGACTTCCTGAGAAAGGTCGTCAGAAACGAAGAAATCGAACTGGGCAAGAAGGTTGCCATCGTCGGCGGCGGAAACACCGCAATGGACGCTTGCAGAACAGCAGTCAGACTTGGCGCTGAAGAGGTTTACAACATCTACAGAAGAACCAAGGACGAAATGCCTGCTGACATGGTCGAGATCGAAGAGGCAGAAGAAGAAGGCGTAATCTTCAAGAACCTGACCAATCCTCTCGAGATCGTCAAGGACGAAAACGGACACGTCAAGGAAGTCGTTCTCCAGTGCATGGAACTCGGCGAGCCTGACGAATCCGGAAGAAGACGTCCTGTTCCAATCGAAGGCAAGACTGAGACGATCGCTCTGGACAACGTGATCCTGGCAATCGGACAGGCAGTAGATGCAAGCATCTTCGATTGTGACAAGACTAGAAAGGGTGCTATCGCATACGATAAGGAAACCTTCATGACCAGTATGCCTGGCGTATTCGCCGGCGGCGACTGCGGTAACGATAAGATCAGCATCGCAGTTGAAGCGATCGCTGACGCTAAGAAGGTATCAGAAATCATCGATGCATATCTGGCAGGCGAGACCATCAGATATGAAGAGCCTTACTTCGTCAAGAGAGACGACATCACTGAGAAGACATTCGAAGACAGAGAAAGAGAATGCAGACCGGAGATGCCGCAGCTCTCAGCAGAAGAGAGAAAGGGCAACTTCTCAGAAGTTATTCCTGACGGATATACTCCGGAAGAAGCTGAAAGAGAAGCCAACAGATGTCTGGAATGCGGATGTCATGACTACTTCGAATGTAAGCTCATCGATCTGGCACACCAGTACGATGTAGAACCGTCAAGATTCGACGGTGACAAGAACACTATCGAATACGAAGACGAGCATCCGTTCATCGTAAGAGACCCGAACAAGTGCATCCTCTGCGGCCTTTGCGTCAGAGTCTGCGACGAAGTTATGGGAATCGGCGCGCTGGGACTCGTTCACAGAGGATTCGATACAGTCGTCAAGCCTAACCTTGAGAAGCCTCTGGCTGAGTCAGGATGCGTATCATGCGGACAGTGCGTCAGCGTTTGTCCTACAGGCGCTCTGCAGGAGAGAACGACAATGGTCAAGGAAGTTCCGCTTCCTACAGTTGAAACAGACACGACCTGCTCATACTGCTCCATCGGCTGCAGCCTGAAGCTGGAATCCTATGGCGACATGCTCATCAAGGCAAACCCTGACAAGTACGGCGTTGTTAATGCAGGACTGGCTTGCGGCAAGGGTAAGTGGGGCTTTGACTGCTCCATGCTTGAAGACAAGCTGGATGCACCGCTCATCAAGGACGGAGAATCATTCAGAGAAGCTGATTATCACGAAGCGCTGACTCTGGTAGCTAAGAGAATGCAGTCCGTAGCTGCGAAGTATTGCCACAACCACATCGGCGTTGCAATCTCCGACAGATACACGAACGAAGAAGCTTATGCAATCAAGTCCATGGCTGAAGCAATGGGCGCTAAGATTTTCTCAATGAACAACAGAGCAAGCGGTCTCAAGGAAGTCATCGGACACGATGCTTCACCGAACACAATCGACGAACTGCTCAGCACGAATTTCATTCTGGCAGTTGGATACAATGCAACAGACAATCCGATCATCCAGATCAAGATGCACCAGGCCGTCAACAACGGCGCACAGCTGGCACTGATCAATCCTGCGGGATTCGAGCAGCACATGTCAGACGTTGCCAAGGAAGTTTACGCGGACGACCTTGGATTCCTCAAGGAAGTTGCAAAGGCTATCGTTGACGCCGGCAAGGGTCAGGACGTTGACGGTTATGAAGAGTTTGCAAAGGCTCTCGAAGGCGTACAGGTCAGCGAAGATGCAAAGGCTATCGCCGACATGTATCTCGGTGCCAAGAAGGCTATGATCGTCTTCAACCAGAACCTGATCAGCGTTGATGCTGCGAAGCTGATTGCTGACATCGCGATGATTTCCGGACACATCGGATCACCGAGAGACGGAATCCTTCAGGTTAAGGCCAAGAACAATTCACAGGGTCTGGTCGATCTGGGAATCACCGAAGGCGCAGAGTGCCTCGAAGGACTGAAGGCGCTGCTGGTATTCGGCGAAGAGTTCGAACTCGACCGTGATCAGCTCGAGTTCCTGGCAGTCTGCGACACGCACATGACTGCTCTCGGCGCAAAGGCTGACGTAGTCATTCCTGGAACCGGATTCGCATCCACAGACGGTACTTATACGAACACTGAAAGAAGACTTCAGCTCGTACAGGCAGCCATCGATGAGGATGTATATCTGTCCAACTGGGAAGTCGCTGCAGCAATCGCAGAGATCTTCGAAGTTGAGTTCGGTTGGGAAGACACGGAAGACATTTCAGCAGAAATGGATGACTGCGTACCGACTTACAAGTACGCCGTTGTCGATGAAGTTCTCGGCGGAGTCCTCACACCGGTTGATGCGAAGCTCGCAGCCGTTGAAGGCAATGTCTTCGGCGACAAGCTCGAATGCACTGACAGTCTGATGAATGTCATCGCTGAAAGGCTTCCTAAAATGGCAAATCCAACAGACTAAATCATAATATTATGATATACTGAATGGCGGAGAGTGATCTCCGCCATTTTGTTTTGTAATCATTCGATAGTAAGAGGATTTTTATGAGCGCAACTGTATTGATATCAGGTCTCGGAGTCATCGTTGCTCTGGCCGGCATGGCGGTCCTGATTTTCAAACGCATATCCCCGATCATTATCGGCCCGCTGGCCGCGATTTTTGTTTGCATCACCAGCCAGCTCAATGTGTTTGAGGGAACCACGCAGACCTATATGCAGGGCGTTGCAGGATTCTTTACATCGTATTTCTTTATTTTCCTTTTGGGAAATATCTTCGGGAACATCTATCAGAATTCAGGCGCAGCCGGCAAGATCGGCATCATGATATCCAACACCTTCGGTGCGAAGAGATGTATGCTCGCGTGCCTGATTTCCGCTGCGATCCTTAGTTACGGCGGCATCAACAGTTTCGTCATTATTTTCGCAGTCTATCCGATTGCTCTGAAGATGTTCGAAGAGGCAGACCTGCCGACATATCTGCTGCCGGGCATCGTCTGCGGAGGTATGTGGACCTTCGCCATGACCGGTCCGTTCACACCGCAGATCCCGAACGTCGTATCCATGCAGTATCTGGGAACGCCGGCCTATGCCGGTCTGCTTCCTGGTCTTGCCGGCGGCATCGCACAGGTCATCCTCATCGTTCTCTTCATGAACTGGTGCGGCAAACGTGCAAAGACTCGCGGGGAACATTTCGTATGGCCGGATAAGGTCAAGAGGGTAGAAGAAGACACGGCAGCACCTTCGGGAATCGTTTCCGTTATTCCGATTCTGACGGTACTCGTACTGTTCAACATTCCGAAACTGGATCTGGACATCACCATCTGTTTGCTCATCGGCATCATTCTGGCCCTGATCCTGTTCTGGAAGTACCTGCCGAAGAGCGAGATGCTGACCATGTTCAACTCGGCTGCAACATCGTCGATCCTGGTTATCATCAATACTGCTGTCATCGTTGGATTCGGCGCGGTCGTCAAAGGAACGCCGTTCTATGCTTTTGCAACGGAAGTGCTCATGAACTCCGATGCGAATCCATATGTTGTCGCGGCTTTTGGCGCCAACATCTTCGCCGGCATCCTCGGCTCGGCATCCGGCGGCATCGCCCTCATGTACGAAACGTTGGGTGATACATTCCTCGATTACGCATCTCAGGGATACAATATCGAATTCATCCACAGGCTTTGTGCGGATGGTTCCGGAGGCCTGGACTCACTGCCTTGGAACGGATCCATCGTTTCCGTATTCGCAATCTGCAACACGACGCACAAGCTGTCATATAAATATAATTTTGTTACTTGCCTTGTGGTACCGATCGCGTGCACATTCCTGATTGCACTTCCGATCTGTATCATATTCGGATAGAGGACAATAAATGGCACAGTTCATTACAGCAAAAAAAGCCGCAGAGCTCATAGAGGACAACTGGACTGTCGGCATCGACGCCTTTATAGGCTTTTGTCTCGCCGACGATATTCTGGGAGAGATCGAAGGCAGGTTCGTAGAGACGGGACATCCGAAGAATCTGTCTGTTCTTAACGTGGCCGGTATCGGCGGAGACGGCAAAGACCGCGGTATCAATCACTTTGCTCACAAAGGCCTGATGAGGCGTTTTCTGTGCAGCAATCTGTCATTGGCCAACAAGATGTATCCGCTGATCATGAACGACGAGGTGCCGACCTATATGATCCCGCAGGGCGTGCTGTCGCACATGATGCGCGCCGTACAGTCGGGCATGCCGGGCGTTATCACCCGCGTGGGCATGAAGACATTCGTAGATCCGCGTGTCGACGGAGGAAGGATCAACAGAGCCGCATCAGAACTTCCGGAGGAAGACGCCTATAACGTGGAACTGATCGAAGTGAAGGGCGAAGAGTTTCTGTACTATCCGGTCGTACCGCTGGATGCATGCATCATCAAGGGATCCTTTGCTGATGAAGACGGCAATATCTCCATCGAGAAGGAAGCGATCCATATCGAGCAGTACGAGATGGCCGCAGCCACCAGAAACGCAGGGGGCAAAGTCTTTGTGCAGGTGGATGAGAAGGTGCCGGAAGGCGCCATTCACCCGCAGAAGGTCGCAGTGCCTGCCAATATGGTCGATTACGTCATTGTCGGCAAGCCGGAAAACACGGGACAGCACTTCATCGACGAGTTTAAGAACGAAGAGACCGGTCTCTATGAGCCGCTTGCCACATGGTGCGGAGATGAGAGAATCCATCTGGAAGAGATGAAACCGATGGAATTCGGTCTGAATAAGATCATCTGCAGGAGAGGTCTGTTCGAGATCCACAAGGGTGATTTCATCAATCTGGGTATCGGTATTTCTATGGACGTATCCGCAGTGCTCAACGAAGAGGGGAGAATCGACGAGATTTCCTCCAGCGTAGAATCGGGAATCATTGGCGGCGTACCGGCTCCCGGAATCGCCACAGGCGCGGCATATAACCCGACAGCTATCCTGAAACAGCCTGATATCTTTGACTTCTATGACGGCGGAGGTATTGATTTCGCAGCGCTTGGAGCCGCGGAGATAGATAAACACGGCAACGTAAATGTCTCCAGATTTGCAGGCAAGGTCACAGGTCCTGGCGGATTCATCAATATATCCCAGGGCGCCAAGACCGTTTGCTTCATGGGGACATTCACTGCAGGACTCAGAGATTCCGATATCCGTATTGAAAACGGTGGACTGAATATCGTCAAAGACGGCAAATACAAGAAATTCGTGGATCAGGTGGATCACATCACTTTTTCCGGGGAAAATTCCATCGACAAAAACCGCAGAGAGCAGGCGAGCGGCGGCTTCGGACAGCGTGTTCTCTTCATTACGGAACGTGCGGTGTTCGAATTGACTGAGAAGGGCGTTATGTTAACAGAAATTGCACCCGGCGTTGACCTTGAAAGAGATATTCTGGGTCAGATGGATTTCAGGCCTTTGATCGCTGACGATCTGAAACTGATGGACGAGCGTCTGTTCAGACCTGACAAGATGAACATAGATTTGAAATAATCATGAAGATTAATACACAGAACGAAAAAACTTTAGCTCACATCCTCATGTGTTTCCTGGTAATCGCATGGGGATTTGATTATGTACCGGCTAAATGGGGGCTCAGTGTCATGTCCCCATTGGTTTTGTTGTTCTGGAAATACATTATCGGCATCATCACCATGGGCGTGATACTGAGCATCAAACGTCACAAGCCTATTATTCGCCTGAAGGATCTGCCGATTTTCGTGATCTGCGCGCTCTTTGGTGAACTTTTGTATTTCGGCAGTGAATACAAGGCCATGGACTATATGCCGGTATCGCTTTTGACCATTATTCTCGGATTCGTCCCGGTGCTGTCGATTATTCTGGAACGCATTTTCTATAAGAGAAAGCCGAACGGGATCATCATTATCGGCGTTATCGCTTGCGTCATCGGCATCGTGCTCGTTATAGGAGCTGATTTCCACGTTCTGTTTGAGGGCAGGGGGCTCGGATATCTGCTGGCGATCATCGCCGTCATCTGCTGGAATATCTATAATTTCATCACGGCATCATTGAAGGATTATGACAGCGTGACGATCACGTTTTACCAGATTCTCTGTTCGGTCATTATGGTGGCGCCGATTGCCATCCATCTGATGCCGTCGGCAAGCGTTTTTACTGGGCAGATCATCGCGGGAATCCTGTGGATCGGATCCATCGATTCAGGAATAGGTTTTCTGATTTTCGTTTACGGAATAAAGAAGCTTGGTCCTACGACCTCGGCGCTGTATTCGGACTTCCTGCCGGTCACGTCGACCTTCTTTGGTGCATTGTTCCTGCATGAGTCCATTACTATCCTGCAGGTCATTGGCGGAATCCTCGTTATCGCGTCGGCCTTTGTGGTCATCAAAGAAAAAGGCAAACTGGACGAGGAACGATTAGAATGATAGAATATCTGTGTGAAAACACAGATATAATTATTTGAAAGGACTTGATACTATGTACGAAACAATCAATTTCGAAGTTAAAGAAAACATCGCTTACATTACAATAAACAGACCGAAGGCAATGAATGCGCTGAACTCGCAGGTTCTCGACGAACTGCTGGCTGTATTCACGGAAGTTGAGAACAACAAGGACCTGAGAGCCGCCATCCTCACAGGCGAGGGCAAAGCCTTTGTTGCAGGCGCTGACATCGTTGAAATGTCAAAGATGAACACGGTTGAGGCCAGAGAATTTGCAATCAGAGGTCACGGCGTCATGAACTTCATCGAAAACCTGAGAATTCCTGTCATTGCAGCAGTTAACGGATTCGCTCTCGGCGGAGGATGCGAACTGTCCATGGCTTGCGACATCAGAATCGCTTCAGAAAAGGCCAAGTTCGGTCAGCCGGAAGTAGGCCTCGGACTCATCCCTGGATTCTGCGGAACCCAGAGACTGTCAAGACTGGTCGGCAAAGGCATGGCTAAGTATCTGATCCTGACTGCTGACATGATCGATGCTGTAGAAGCACACAGAATCGGTCTGGTTGAAAAGGTTGTAGCCCCTGAAGAACTGCTTCCTGAATGTGAGAGAATCGCTAAGATGATCGCTTCAAAGGCTCCGATCGCTGTTGCCGTTTCAAAGGACTGCATCAACAACGGATTCAACGCCGACATGAAGACAGCTTCACAGTATGAGATCAACTCCTTCGGAATCACGTTCTCATCTGAGGACTTCGTGGAAGGAACTTCAGCATTCATCGAAAAGAGAAAAGCAGAGTTCAAAAATAAATAGCATAGGAAGGCAGCCGCATCGGGAGCGCATTTCTCCCGATGCGGTTTTTTGTTAAGTTTTTATACGAAGTCGAAATGATAGGAGTAACAGAATATGACGAAAGATGAATTTTTGAAACGTTTGAAGGAAGATGAAGAGTATTCTCCCGGGTGGCAGGTGATAGACGATGCCTTCGAAAAATTATACCCGGGGCAGGAGCCGAGTCATTACGGTACAAACATTCAAGCCAGGGCAATGTTTGGCGGCGATGAATTTCTTGATGGATACTCTATTTACCAGTCGCCCAATGGATACAGACACTTTGTAACTTATGGTATGACAATACTTTATGGAGACGAAGAAGCCTTTGGTAGAGAATACAATGGGTTGGGATATGAGTTGACATTTAAGCTCAAGGACGACCCGGAGGATGACGGACTTTGGGCGATCGATATGATGTCCAATCTGGCACGATACACCTTTCAGCAGGGGCGGCCATTTGATCCGGGCGACATCATTCCCGGAAACGGCACACCGATCCATATAGGCGCCGATTCTATGATAACAGGGCTGATTGTTGTTCCTGATACAGAAGCTGAAACGCAGCAGTGCGAATACGGTCTTACGGAATTCCATCAGCTTGTCGGCATCACAGAACAGGAGCAAAATGCCCTTAAGAAAGATGTCAACAGAGTTCAGGAACTTATCGATTTGATGAAGGCAGATGGCAATCTGCATCTTGTCACGGACATGCACAGAACCAAATCCTATCTCACAGAAGAGGACTAAATGCAAAAGCGAAACAGAACAACAAAAAACCCGCCGAGGCGGGTTTTTTAGCAGTTTGAAATTATTCCGAAAGCTCGGATGTGCAGTTCGGACATCTCGTTGCGTCGATTGCGATTTCTGACTTGCAGAAAGGGCAAACCTTCGTAGTAGGCGCTTCTTCTTCCTCTTTCTTTCTCAGGTTGCTTGCCTTGTTAAGTGACTTGATGACAAGGAAGAGAACCCATGCAACGATCAGGAAGTTGATGATGGCCATGATGAATGCGCCGTACTTGATATCAACGCCTGCGACATTGGCAACCAGATCATTGAAATCAACCTTAACGAAGAGGCCGATCAGCGGTGAAATAATGTCATCAACCAGTGACGTTACGATCGCTGTGAACGCAGCGCCGATGATGATGCCGACAGCCATGTCCATTACATTGCCTTTTAAGGCAAATTCCTTGAATTCATTGATTAAACTCTTCATATTTCATTCTCCTATACGTAAAAGATTTATTGATTAATTCCAAAGAAAATTGTAACACCGCAGAAATAAAATGGCAATATAGACCTTTTTAGTCTATTTATATGTTATAATACGCACATGAAAAGAAAAATAACGCTTAGTATCATCCTGGCAGTCCTTTGTCTTGGGGTATGCACGGTCATACATCTGACCCATACCAATGTCTACCAGAACAGCAGGGAATTCGAGGAGTTTGCAGATAGATCTTTGAACGAACGGGAGTTGTTCAGGGCAAACAAGAATACAACAACCAATTACACATATAACGAAACCTTATCCATCGCCGTACAGGAGGACGAGAGCACCGGCGAGAGAATCAGCAAATTCAGAGACGATAAAGTCAATGATGCGGAGAAGCAATACTTCATGCAGATCGTATCTGATCGAAGCGAGGACCTTAACCACGCCTGTATCATAGATACCTCCGTTAAAAATAGCGATTCCGGAGCAACTTCGCTGGTTGTTTATCAAAAGTTCTACGAAGAATCCGGTAAGAATATGGTCCTAAAGGATTCCGCAGCGAAGACATATCTTTTCGACACGGAAACGGGCAAGGAAATCAAGCCTTTGCAAGCGATGACCATTAGCTATCGCGACAAGGTTTCAGAGTATGCGAAAGAGTATTTGCGCAAGTCCTTCAGCGAAAATAAATTTGCGGAGAACTGGAAGGACTATCTGGTGCCGAAATGGTACAACTTCAACAATTTTATCATCACGGGACAGTCGGTCATCTTTTACTTCCAGCCGGGAACTGTGGTCGACAAAAAATATGGTGTTATATCTCTGAAAATTCCGCAGACGGTCATGGATTCTTACATCCGGCCGAGGATTCTGGACAGATACATCGATCCGAATCAACCGATGGTTGCGCTGACGTATGACGACGGACCGGGCGGAAAGAGCGAAGCGAGAATCTTGGATTGCCTCGAGAAATATGATTGCGCTGCGACCTTCTTTTATCAGGGATATCGGATGAAGAAGTTTGGCTATAATGCCAGGAGAGCAGCAGAACTTGGATGCGATATCGGGAATCATTCCTGGGATCATCCGGTGTTCTCGGGGCTATCAAAGAAGCAGATGAAGTCACAGATCGATAAGACGAATAAGAAGATCGAGAAGGTCACCGGCATTACACCGCAACTCTTCCGACCTCCGTATGGAGACTACAACAACAAGGTCACATCTGCTGTCAAATCACGTGGCATGTCAGAGGTCCTGTGGACGGTGGATACGAGAGACTGGGAATCGAGAGACTGCAAGCAGATCGTCAAAAAAATAAAGAAGTCAAAGCATCTCGACGGCAAGATCATCCTGATGCATTCCATCTACGATGATACCGCAAAAGCTACCGAACAGATCGTTCCGTGGCTCGATAAATACGGGTTTCAGATGGTTACGATCAGTGAACTCGTCGAGTTTAAGACCGGCAAAGGATTGAATCCGGGTAAAGTATACAAAAAAATAGATTAGAATCAGGTTTTAGGAGGAATTCAAAGTGATTATCACGAGAAGAAGCGATTATGCAATTAGAATACTGAGAGCGCTGAAGGATGGTAAGATCCACAATGTCAGGGAGATCTGCGAAACGGAAGAGATCCCAAAAGCCTTTGCATATAAAATCATACGCGAGATGGAGCAGAACGAGCTGGTCAGGTCGGAGCGTGGAAACCAGGGCGGATACTATCTCAACAAAGGCTTGGACGAGCTGACGATGTACGATGTCGTAAGCATTACCGAAGAAGATCTGGCTATCGTTCACTGCATGAAAGAGCCGTGCAGCAGAGATACGGACGATATCCCGTGCAAAGTCCATCAGGAGATGGAACGGCTGCAGGAACTGCTGAACGCCGAGTTGAAGAGCAAAAAAATATCCGATATCATCGGATAGGGACAGCGTAATTTTAATGGGAAACAGAGCTATCGAATCTTTTCGATAGCTTTTTTCATATCTTCCGGAAGAGGTGCCTCAATGATGAGGTGCTCCCCGGTGGCCGGATGATCGAATTCGAGACAGGCTGCGTGCAGGGCCTGTCTTTCTATGATGTATGGCTTTTCTTCGCCGTAGAGATGGTCGCTGAGAACGGGATGTCCGATATGGGACATATGAACGCGGATCTGATGGGTCCTGCCGGTTTCAAGGTTCAGCCGGAGTAGGGTGTAGTTGGGGTAACGCTCCAGGACTTTGTAGTGGGTAACGGATGGTGCGCCGCTCTCCATCACGCCGCGGCGGACATCGATTGGGTCCGGACGTCCGATCGGCGCATCAACGGAGCCTTCGTCCTCTGCGATGACGCCGGAGACGATGGCGATATAGGTTTTTTTGAGATGATTCTTCTTCATCTGCAAAGTCAGATCATTCTGGCAGTAAGCGTTCTTCGCAACGATCAAAAGCCCGGACGTGTCCATATCCAGTCGGTTGACGAATCGGATCTTCCAGGATTGCCCGTGCACTTCCTGATAATGCATGAGGGCATTGGCAACAGTACCTAAAGGGTGTCCCTTCGTCGGGTGTACGATCAGACCGGGCTGCTTGTTGAGCAGCAGCAGATCGTCATCCTCAAAAACAGGATCGAGAGGGATCGGCTGGGCAGGGAAGTTGCTCTTTTCCTCAGGCAGTTCCACGGATACTACATCGCCCGGATAGACTTTGTACCAGCCCTGGGTCTGCTCTCCATTGAGAAAAACCAGCTTCTCCCGCTTCACTTTGTTTCTCAAACGTGAAGAGAAGTCAAAGTACATTCTCATAATGTCCCTGACTTCTTTTCCTTCGTCTTCTTTTGTTACTGTGTGTTTGAATTCTGCCATAATATTGGAACCCGGAGCTTAGAGGAACTTGTCCTTGACTTTGCTCCAGAAATCGTAATCCTTGAATCTGATGAGATTGACCACCTTCGAGGACTTGCGGACCTCGATCTCTTTGACATTTGAATAGCCGGTGATCTCGCCGTCATTTGCGATATAGATCTTGTTCTCCAGCGACTCCGGAATGATGCCGAGGTTCATGTCGTCCGGAAGCAGGATGCTGGATGTGAATGATCGGTACGCTGTCGTATTCATCGGTGCCAGCGGAGTGACCTGCAAAAGCTGGAGCCTCGGATCTACGATGGATCCGCCCAGAGAGTAGTTGTACGCCGTACTTCCCGCAGATGTCGCAACCAGAATACCGTCGCCGCTGAACTTTTCGATCGGCTTGCCGCCGATTGTGATATCGAAATGGATGGAATAGGACTTCCTGCCGGTGATGGTGATTTCGTTCAGACCGATATGTTCGTTCTGGGTGCCGTCTTCCTCAGTCACGATACACTTAACGGTACCGAGGTGCTGTACGGCATAATCGCCTTTTTCGTAGTCCTCGATGAAGTGTCCTATATTCTCCGGGAGTACCTCCTGGAAGAATCCAAGGTGACCTGTATTAATGCCGACGGTCAGACACTCAGGAAAGTTGCACTTGTGTATAGTCTCAAGAAATGCGCCGTCGCCGCCAATGCAGACGATCAGATCCGTATTCGGCGAATACTCGCTCATGACCGTATAGCCCCGTTCGATCAGCGCCTTTCGCAGTTCTGATTTGACGTCTTTTGACATCTCCGTGTCATTTGTAAAAATCGATACTGTATGCTTGTTCATTTAGTCCACCAGTTTTTCAAATTCATCCAGAAGAGTAGCGAATGTATCCATAGCCGCTTCAACAGGCTCCTTCGTGCTCATATCGACGCCGGCGATCTTCAGAAGTTCGATCGGATAATCGCATTCGCCGGTCTTCAAAAAGTCGATATAACTGTCTGCAGCCGGCTTGCCTTCCGCAAGGATCTTCTTGCTGATAGCCGTCGCTGCCGAATAGCCCGTCGCGTATTTATAAACATAAAATGCCCGATAGAAGTGAGGAATGCGCGCCCACTCGTACTTTATAGTATCATCTTTTTCGACTGCAGGTCCATAGTATTTCGCATTCAGCTTCTCATATTCTTCACACATCCATTCGCCGGTCAGTACCTGGCCCGCTTCGATGGCCTTGTGTGTCATGTCTTCGAATTCGGCGAACATGGTCTGTCGGAAGAGGGTGGTTCTGAATTCTTCCAGATGCATGTTCAGCAGATACTTGCGCATTTCGACATCATCGGTGTTGTCGAGCAGATAATGCATGAGAAGCGATTCGTTGACCGTGGAAGCTACCTCCGCAGTAAAAATGGAATGACCGCCGTAGACATATGGCTGCACCTCACGTGTATAACTGGAGTGCATGGAATGGCCGGTCTCATGGATGACCGTGAAGACGTCCTTCAGCGTATCCGTGTAGTTGAGCAGGATGTACGGATAACTGTCATAGCAGCCGAAACTGTAAGCGCCGCTGGTCTTGCCTTTGTTCTCATAGACATCCATCCATCCCTGGGCGATGCCTTCGTTCATGCGTTCGATATACTCGTCTCCCAAAGGCTTCAGTGCCTGCCGCATGATATCCAGCGCTTCTTCGAAGGATATCTTCTTCTCGGGGATCTCGATGATCGGAACATAGATGTCATACATATGCATTTTGTCCAGACCCATCAGCTTCTTGCGCAGCGCGGTATAGCGGTGCATCTGCGGCAGGGCGCCATGGACCGTTGCGACCAGGTTGTCGTAGACGGACGCCGGAATGTTATCGCCGGATAGAGCGGCCGCACGAGAGGATTCGTGCTTTCTGATGCGCGACAGAACCACATCGGTCTTCGTGTTGTAGTTATACGCCGTTGCAAGGGTGTTGATGAGACGCTTATAGGCGGCGTACATGGCATTGTAGGCATCCTCGCGAAGTCTTCTGTCATGGGATTCCATGAACTTGATATAGTTTCCGTGGGTCAGTTCAACTTCGTCGCCGTTTTCGTCTTTGATCGTACCAAAAGCGATGTCAGCGTTGTTCAGCATGGTGAATATGTCGCCGGTCGCGCCGTTGATTTCGCCCATCTGCGCCAGAATGGACTCTTCCGGACCGCTGAGCACGTGTTCCTTGAGCCGGAAGGTGTCTTCGATGAGGAAACGATAGACTTCCAGGCCTTTGCATTCGTCGATATAGCCTTTGATCACCGCCTCATCCGATGCGATCAGTTCCGGTGTGAAAAAGGAAAGGGCGGCCGATATGGAAGCGATCACCGCGATCACCTTGTCGGTCATACCCTGGTATTTGCTGTTTGCATTATCTTCGT
>JAFRVY010000048.1 GCA_017438285.1 Bacillota bacterium | reverse complement strand
GTATAAAATCAATGTTGAAAGTAACCCTCAAAAAAACAATACTGCTTTTCATGATCACTGCTGCTTTTGCTGCGGTGATCATTTGTGCGTGCGGAAAAGGGGAAACTGCATACGTTGCTTCGGACGGGCCCGTCGCAAAGGCTTATACGGCCGATGAGAACGATAATCTGAAAGAAACTGAACTCGTCCGGGGAACGGAAGTTGCCGCCTTCTCAAAGAAAACTGCCGGCCCCGATGGCGAGGATCTCGTCGCGATTCAGGTCGGTGAAGAATCGTACTACATTAATTCGGATCTGCTGAAAGAAGAGCGCGGAGAAACCGTCCTGGAAAGCGACGTCTTCGTGCGTACACCGGTCACAATCTACGCAGGAAAAAAAGGTTCTGAGATCGCTGGTTTTGCCCCTAAAAATGCGAAGCTGGAAGTTGCCGGCTTCGACAGAATACAAAAGGACGGTACAGTCAACAAATACAAGATCAAGTTCGATGATGTCGAGGGGTACGTCTACAGCAAGTACCTTGCTGCATCTAAGAAAGCAGCGGCAAAGGTCTGCAACGACAAGGGTGCCTATGACATGGCAAAGGACTCCAGGTTCCCATATGAGCTCTACGGCGGCAAGGCCACCCATCTGGACTACTTTCCTTACGAGCGCACGGACATCAAGAACAACGAATTCTGTACCGATGCGCGGGCGATGTATCTGCATGCCGGCGCAGTCATGGATGATAAATATTTCAAGCTAGCAGAGAAGAGCGGCGTCAATGCGGTCGTCATCAACATAGACGGCGGCACTCTAGCCTACAGATCTCCTGTCGCCAAGGAACTGTCACCGACGGCATATAAGAAAGCCGGTCATTCACTGGAGAAATATCAGAAAGCGGTCAAGAAATATGAAGATGCAGGCTTTTATACCATTGGCAGAATCGTCTGCTTCAGTGACAGAAATTATGCCAAAGATCATCCCGAAGAATGCATCAAGATGGGCGGAAAAACCACAAGCTGGGTCAGTGCATACAGCAGGAACGCCTGGCACTATAAGGTCGCGCTGGCACAGGAAGCCGTCAAACTTATGGGATTCAATGAGATCCAGTTTGATTACGTGAGATTCCCGGAAGAAGCCTATGAAATGTCCGTTTCCAAAGCCAACTTCCGAAACAAGTTTGATGAGGAAAAGGCCCAGGCCATCCAGAACTTCTGCTTCTACGCCGCGGATCAGATCCACGAAGCGGGAGCCTATTTTTCTGTTGATGTTTTTGGTGAGAGTTCCAACGGATACGTCCCTGCCTATGGACAGTACTGGCCGGCGATTTCAAATATCGTAGACGCTATCAGCGCCATGCCGTATACCGACCACTACGGAGACAGCGACACCTGGAGCAAGCCGTACAAAACGATATACAACTGGGCGAAACAGACCTCCAGGATGCAAAAGCACCTGCCGACCCCTGCTCTGCCGCGAACATGGATCACGGGTTACGACACGCCGCACTGGAATCCGACTGTGGATTACGATTACAAGAAGCTGCGGCGGCAGGTCGACGCTCTCGAAAACGCGGGCCTGGACGGCGGATTCATTCCATGGAACAGTGCCTGCAGCTACTACAAATACAAGGAATACTCAAAAATCTGGGCAAAATAAAACCTCAGGAAATCACCTGAGGTTTTTTGATTTCTATTTGGACTCCCTTCGTGCTACTTCTTCAGGAAGGTTCCGAAGATGCCTCTGGCAAGCTGCGCGCCGACATTGCCGCCCAAAGTCTTGCCGAACGGCCCGAATGCCTGACCGACGGTCTTGCCGACCTGACGTCCGATGGTGCCTGCCATGGTGTTGCCAACCTGGTTTGCTGCCTTTCTTCTCTTAGCTTCTTCTTTCTCTGCGGCTTTGGCTTCCGCCTTTGCCTGTTTCTCAGCTTCCTTTTCGGCAGCCTTTGCTTCTTCGGCAGCCTGCTTCTCGGCGGCCTCGGCTTCTGCCTTTGCAGCAGCCGCCTCTTCGTCTTCGATTCCCTTTCTCTGGAGGAATTCGTAAGCGGAATCAGGATCCGTCGCTACGGCGTACTTGCTGTAGAGAATGCTTTCCTTGATCTTGGCGTCACGCTCCGCGTCGCTGACTGCGCCCATGAGGGTGCGCGGCGGCAGTACGCTGGCCTTCTGGACGACGCCCGGAATACCGTCTTCGCCCAGGAAGGAAATGACCGCTTCACCGGTTCCCAGATTCAATATCGTGTCATAGGTATCGAAATCAGGATTCTCACGGAAGGAATCGGCAGCCGCTCTGACCATCTTCTGGTCTGCAGGCGTAAAGGCTCTCAGTCCATGCTGCACCTTGTTGCCCAGCTGTGCGATGACGCTGTCAGGAATGTCCTTTGGATTCTGCGTGCAGAAATAGACGCCGACGCCCTTGGATCTAATCAGCTTGACCACCTGTTCGATCTTCTCGAGCAGCGTATTGGTAATATCCGCAAACAGCAGGTGTGCTTCATCAAAGAAGAATACCATCTTCGGCTTGTCCAGGTCACCGACTTCCGGAAGTGTCTCGAAGAGTTCCGAAAGCATCCACAGCAGGAACGTGGAGTACAGTTTGCTGCTGTTGATCAGGGTGGAACTGTCGAGAATGTTGATCATTCCCTTGCCGTTGTCCTGTGCAAACCAGTCCAGTATGTTCAGCGCCGGTTCGGCAAAGAACGTGTCTCCGCCTGCCGTCTCCAGCGTGACGATGGCTCTCGTGATAACGCCGATGGATGCGCTGCTGATCTTGCCGTAATCCGCAGCAAAGTCTGACGCGTGGTCATCCACATAGGCAAGAAGCGCCTTCAGGTCTTTGGTGTCCACCAGCAGAAGTCCCTGATCGTCCGCGATCTTAAAGATGACGGACAGAATATCGCTCTGCAGTTCGTTGAGTCCCAGGATCCTGGCCAGAAGCAAAGGGCCCATCTCCGAGACGGTCGTTCTCAGCTGGATTCCTTTCTGCCCGTAAATATCCCACAAAGTCACCGGATATCCCTGGTACTCGAATCCGTATTCCGCAAGCCCGAATCTGTCGATTCTCCCCTGCATATCTTCGCTGTCTATGCCGGGACTCATCATACCTGCGATGTCGCCCTTGACGTCGGCCATGAATACGGGAACGCCCATGTCGCTGAAAGTTTCCGCCATGACCTTGATGGTCACCGTCTTTCCTGTACCGGTGGCACCGGCGATCAGGCCGTGTCTGTTCGCCATCTTCGGCTCCAGATAGACCGGCTCGTCTGCAGTGTTGTTGGCAAGCCATATCTTGTCTTCTCTTAACATTTCATTTCTCCTTTTCGATCAGCAATCGCAGGTTCCATTAAGGCTGACACATTCCGCAAGGGTCGTATCCCTTGTTGATGAGTTCCTGTCTCGTTGCCTTTACCTCTTGCTTATTGTAATCCGAAATATCCTGCACTCCTGCGCAGCTCGGATAGTGGAACTTCATGGTGTTCGTATTCAGCACATACAGTCTCTTGTCGTTGGACTTTTCCTCCTGTCCTGCGACATTTGACACGTCGACGGTGCCCGTCTTGTAATTGATCACCGCACCGTCTCTTCGGACGTTGTAACAGTAGATGTTGAAGCAAAGGCCGCGGCCTTTGTCCTCCACTGACTCTGCCTCCATCTGCACGCCCCGCGCAACGAGTTCCTTGCCCCTGAAGATCGGCGTGACTCTATAGAGCACGTGCTTTCTCGGGTTGTCCTCCAGATACCTGGCGGTCTTGACCTCGTAGTTTCTCATGGCGTTGAAGTTGCAGTCGTGGGTCCCTGTGATGAGATTGCACTCATTGGCGTTCTCACCGCAAAGCGCCCAGGCGATGAGATGCATCCTCTCCCACTCCATGCCGCTGTGCCAGCCACTCGGGTGCACTTCGCTGATGTCTCCCCGCTGCTCCCGCTGCTGGTCCGGCATGGTTTTGTACGAAAGCGACGCCTGCGTAGTCGTACATCTGCCGTGCTTATCCAGATCGCCAAAGAACTTGTAGGCTTCTTTCGCCTCCTTCAGTTCTTCGTCGGTGAATCCCGGCCGGTTGCCGTTGATCTCGATGGTCAGCGACCCGTCGAACTCCGGTATGTCATCCAGAGAGACGGCCGCTTCATCCTGCGGCTCCGGCGTCACGCCCGGGATCGTGCACGACGTGAGAAACGCCGGGCACAGCAAAAGCATCAGAACGAGCAATATGGTTATGTGCTGTTTGATCGGTTTGTTTATCATTTGATGTAGTCTTTGAACGCGTCCTTTGACGGCTCGAGATAGCCCAGATCGCCGTATTTGTCAGTAAGGGCGCTGACAGCCTTTGCTTTCTTGGAGGCCGCCGCATTCTTCAGCTTATCCATAGCGGCCGCTTTGGCGTCTCCGCCACCGAACTCTCTGAATTCGAGAACGCCCTTTTCACGGGCCAGTTCGACGAGCTTTCTGCCCTTTTCGGTACGGACGATCAGCTGGTTCCAGCCTTTGTCGACGTCCCAGCCCTCGCTGCTCCTCGCGCCTCCTACGGAAACGTCGGCGAACTCTGCAGTCATGTCATAGCAGTAATTGCAGTTTTCTCTGACGAGCGGAAGAACGTCATCCAGATCGACCTGCTTGTCATCAAGGTCCATTCTGTGGAACTTGCTCGGGAGGATGTCGACGTGGGCGGCATCACCAAAGGCTTCCATGCCCTTCCAGTCCAGTCCCCATCCGCAAAACAGTCCGAATACCATGCCGATATTGTCCGCATTGTTATCATTGTCGTCAAAAGGCTTGGACATCATCTTGTATGCCGCAAGCGTCTTGCACGGCGTGCCGACCACTCCGATTTTCTTATAAACATCATCCTTGAGCGCTTCGTTCAGCGTCGCCATGGTCGGCGGGATCTGGAAGCTGCTGCCACCGCATTTTCTAACCTCTGCAGGGTCCGTTACGAGACAGCCTGCAGGGTCCAGCGTTGCGCCGTCTCCCTCTCCAGCCTTGCTCAGGACAGCCGCATCGATGAAGCCCTCCTGGAGCGCCAGCTCGACGAGCGCCGTTACCGTGCCGCCGTGCTGGGCCTTTGCACGGATCTCAGGGTCCGCCGCTCTGGTCAGATACAGTTCTTTGACTGCTCCCAGCTGCGGGACGATGTCCCCTTCATCGAAGAACTGCTTCAGCAGTCCGTCTACGTCAGCCGGCATTCTCGGACAGAAATACTTGCATCTGCCCTCTTTACGGTCACACTCGTAGTCCACGAAAGTGCGGCCCTCGTAGGATCTCCAGTACGGACACATGCCCTGGCACGCTCCGCAGTTTGTGCACAGATCCGTCTTGACTACTTTTCTTTCAAGTTCAAGTATACTTAACATTCCGGCACCTCCTTACGTCAAAATAACAAGGAGTCCGTGAATTCTGATATCCATACATTCCACTCCTTCCGGAACGTAGGTCTCGAGGGTCGCTCCCAGCTTGCACATTCTGTCCTCAAAGAGGAACTGGTAGCCGCCCTTCTTCTCTTCTATGAAGCCTTCTTCGATGAGCATGGCTGCGATTTCCTTGAAGGTCTTGTCCACAGGAACATCCATCTCAAAGAAGGTCTTGCGCAGAGGGTGTGAAAATCTGACTTTTTGTGTTTTTGCCATTACTTTCCCCTCCCTTCTTTGATCGCATTGTAGCCGGTCATGAAGACCTCTTTGTTCATTTCCAGCACTTTGCCTTTGAAGTTCTGGGCGAGGGCCATGAAGAACTCCTCCGGTTCGATCGGCATCTCGTCCATGGCTGCAAGCGCGCCCATCATGATGATGTTGGCGACCTTGGCGTTGCCGGCTTCGACTGCCATTTCCGTTGCAGGAAGCGCATAGCTTTCGCTGCAGTTCGCATCTATCTCCGCCGCAATGTCTTCCAGGGCTGGATATTCATCTTCCCCGATCAGAACGCCCAGCGGGTATGCAGGTCTCGTGTCGTAGATGACCTTGGTATCCGGGTTTCCGTATACTCTGAGGATCCTCAGGGCTTCCACAGGTTCAAAGGCAACGACGATGTCGGCCTGTCCGTGAGGAATGAGTACGCCTCTTTCTCTTTCGTCGGAAACTCTCAGGTGGCTCATGACGGAACCGCCGCGCTGTGACGCGCCGTATGTCTCTCCAACGCTGACTTTATATCCTTTTTCGACGAGGGCCGAACCCATGAGTCCGGATGCCAGGATGTTGCCCTGACCGCCGATTCCGCAAATAACTACGTTTGTGTTCATTATTCCTCGCCTCCTTCCACCTGTATCGCTTTCGCAGGACAGATCTTGGCGCAGACGCCGCACCCTACGCAGACGACTTCGTCAATGGCCGCGCAGTCCTTCTCGAAGTCCCAGATATTGCCCGGGCATCCCCAGACTCTGCTGCAGTATCTGTCGCATCCGCAGTTGTCGCCGCGGCACTTGTCCGCATCGACCCAGACCTTCTTCTTGGCTCTGGTCTTCGCTGCCAGCGTTGCGCATGGCTGCAGGAGAATGAGAACCTTCAGGCCGTCTTTTCTGATCAGGTCTGTGATCAGCTGCGTCGTTTCCTCAACATCGAATGGATCCGCTTCCCATACGGGACATCCTATGGATTCGCAAAGGGCCTTGATGGAGATCTTCTCCGTCTCATATCCCATGGCGGTCTCTCCGGTTCCGGGATGCGGCTGGAAGCCGGTCATCGCTGTCGCCGAGTTATCCAGAACGATATGCAGAATATTCGCGTTGTTCATCTTCGCGTTGATCAGACCCGGCACGACCGTATGGAAGAAGGTGGAGTCACCGCAAAGGCTTACGACAGGCTGGTCGAATCCGTAATTCGTCAGCTGTCCCAGACCTTCGGCCGCGCTGATTCCTGAACCCATGCAGCTCATGAAGTGGTATCCGTACTGGCCCGCTCTCTGACCTGCCATGGTGTAGCATCCGATGTCTCCCATAACGACGCCGTGGTTGCCCTCACGCCTGAGCGCCTGCTTCAGGATGAAGAAGGAAGCTCTGTGCGGACATCCGGCGCAGAAAGTCAGTTCTCTTTCCGGAATCGCAAGCCCTTCGGCTGCAGGACATCCTTCGCCGCCGCAGGCTGGAGCCTTTTCATCTTCGATGCCCATGAACTCCTTCAGCGCCTTGGTGACGACTTCCGGATTCAGCTCACCGATCTGCGGGATGATATCGTTTCTTCCGTAGATTTCAATGTTGATCTTGTATTTACCTGCGATCGCAGCAATATGCTCTTCAAGGAATGGATCGACTTCTTCAACGACCAGTACCTTCTCGGCGTCTGCGAGATGCTCTGTGATGAGCTTCTCCGGCAGCGGCCAGAGGGTTCCCAGGCTCAAAACGCCGACCTCATCTTCGATGCCGAGATCCTCGAGAGAATCCAGCACGTACTTCATGCCCGTACCGCCGGTGATGATCAGGTTTTTGGCCTTCGGTTTGCCGTTGTAGTGATTGAATTCGCTTACTTCAAAGGCTTCACGCGCTCTCTCCAGCTTCTCCAGCAGGAACGAGTGCAGCCAGTTGATGCCGACCATTCTATCCCATTCGCCAATCGGCGTGAACGGTCTCTTTTCCGGCAGTTCGCCAAGCTCAACACCGCCTCTGCCGTGGCAGATTCTGGTGGTTACTCTGACCAGTACCATCTGCTCCAGTTCTTCTGACAGATCCAGTGCGTACGGGATCATGTCCTTGGTCTCCTGCACGCTGGCTGGCTCCAGCAGCGGTATATTGGCCGATATAGCCATATGCCTTGAGTCGAATTCGTTCGTACTCGAGTGGGAATCCGGGTCATCTGAACTTACAATGACCAGACCGCCCTTGATTCCGCCGAGCGCTCCGCAGTGTATGGTGTCGCTCTGTACCAGCAGTCCGTTCTGCTTGACGATGCATATGGATCTGCCGTTGGCAAAGGATGCGCCCATACAGGACTGCAGCGCCGTGGTCTCGTTGGTGGACCACTCAGCGCGGAATCCCATCTGTTCCGCAATGTGCCCCAGCATGCCCAGAACCTGTGATGAAGGAGAGCCGGGATACGACGATGCGAAGTGTACTCCGCCCTCGAGCGCACCCCTGACAATGGCCTCATTTCCCTGCATCAGGTAGGTCTTGCCGGGTTCGTTCTTAGTTGTCATCCATTCCACTTGTTTTCACTTCCTTTTGCATGTATTTTAATAAGAAAATTATAGCACTTCATCGCATCAGTGAAAAGAAAAAATACACCGCTGTCACTATTGCACTGAATGCCTATTGAGAATATAATGAAGGCGTAAAAAAGACAGTTATCAATGAATTGAAACGATAAGGAGAACGATATGAATTTACTTCAAATGTTATCACAGTCGATGATGGCGCCATCATCCGTAGATGCACTGGCAGAAAAGACTGGTGAAAGTCCAATCAACATCAAGAAGCTTCTTGTAATCGCACTTCCGCTGCTCATTCTGTACATGACCAGAAACGCAGAATCCAAGGAAGGCGCAAGCTCACTGGCAAAGGCTCTTGATGACCACCAGGAAGTAGGCGCTGTCGACAAGCAGATCGCTACATCCGATGCCGTAGACGGCGAGAAGATCCTCGGCCACATCTTCGGCGGAAATGCAAACAACGTTGTCGGCGGTCTGTCACAGGAATCAGGAATCAGCACCGGATCCGTCATCAAGATCCTGGCTCTGCTGGCTCCAATCATTCTGAGCAGCCTGCGTGCAGCAACGAACCACGCAAACCAGACTGCACCTGCACAGCCTGCAGGCGGTGTTAACCTGAGCGACGGCCTCGACCTGGGCGACATCTTCAGTCTTCTGGCAGGACAGGCTGCAAAGCCGCAGCAGCAGCAACCGCAGGGCTTTGACATGAACATGCTCGGACAGCTTCTTGGCGGCGGCAGCAAACCGCAGCAGAGCGGCGTAGACGGATCAGCACTGATCAATGCACTGCTGTCAGTCATGAAATAAGGTATTTATTTCTCAAAACAAAAGAACAAAAATGAGGGACCGGTGCTAACTGTACCAGTCCCTCATTTGTTTATATGGTGACAAAGCTATTTTTCGTTCATTCCGCATCCGGTGTATTTCTGGCATTCGCCCGCATAAGGACACCCGATGCATTTGTTGCCCTTTCTCTTCTCCCTTACCAGGTATCTGATAACGAGGAAGACGACAACGGCAAGCGCCAGAACTGCTATGATCGTTGCAATATTCATTTTGACGCCTCCTTTCTTCTGCAGTGCCCCCTGCACCGCTGTTATTCTATCACACCTTTAATCTCTGCAAAAGCCTCCCGCATGCGTTCCTGCAAAAGCCTCCCGCATGCGCTCACGCAGCGCTGATGGGCACAGCACAGACGCTGCGTAACCGCGGGTGCTAATTCAATTATCTACAGTGATTATATTCTTATGCTGCGTTCGCTGCAGTATCGTGGAGTCTGTACTGCTCTTCGAAGTGTGCGTGGATCTTTCTGGAGATCATGATGACTACGAGGACCATGACCAGGATCGCGATCGCGCCAGGGATGAATCCGGCTGCGAAATGTCCTGCCGTGATCAGCGTTCCGATCTGATTGATCAGGAATGCTACGGTGTAGCCTGTACACATCTGGAGCCCGATGGCGCACCACAGCCAGCCTTTGCTCTGCATCTCCGAGTTCATTGCGCCGATGGCTGCGAAGCACGGCGGCGTGAACAGATTGAAGAACAGATATGCCATTGCGCTGACGCCTGTCAGACCCATTGTCACTGCTACAGTATTGGCATCTCCTGTCATGGCCAGTTCTTCTGTATCGATGAATCTGGTCAGTCCGTATACGACGGCCAGAGTACCAACAACGTTTTCCTTCGCAATGAATCCAGTCACCGCGGCTGCAGCCAACTGCCAAACGCCAAATCCCAGAGGAATCAGCAGGAAGGCGAATGGCGTGGCTATGGTGGCTAGGATCGAAGTATCTTCCATACCTTCTGGCACAACCTGGAACTTCCAGTTGAATGTTTGCATCAGCTGAACGACCAGATTGCAAACCAGTATGATGGTTGCAGCCTTTATGATATATGCTTTTGCACGTTCCATCATGGACCAGAATGCTCTCTTGAGGCTTGGAACTTTCCACTTTGGTAATTCCATGATGAAGAATGATTTTCTAAATTTAGCGCCTGTAACGGCTTTCACGAGCAGCGCGCCCAGGAATATCAGAAGGAGTCCTGAGAAGTAGCAAATGAATGTAACCCAGCCTGCTCCCGCAAAGAATGCGCCTGCAAACAGTGCGATGACCGGGATCTTTGCTCCGCACGGAATAAATGTCGTCAGCATCGCGGTTGCTCTTCGCTCACGCTCGTCTCTGATGGTTCTGGAAGCCATGATTCCCGGTACGCCGCATCCGGTACCGACGATGATCGGAATAACCGACTTGCCCGAGAGTCCCACGCGCTTGAAAATCGGATCAAGCAGCGTACCGACACGAGCCATATATCCGCAGTCTTCCAAAAGCGCAACCAGGAAGAACATGACCATGATGAGCGGCAGGAAGCCAACAACAGCTCCTACTCCGCCGATAATGCCATCGCATATGATTGTCTTGAGGAGAATCGGGTTGTTTTCCATTGCCCCCTCAACAAATCCCTGGAAAGCTTCTATCCATCCTGTGAACAGTCCCTCGAAAACTTTACCAAGTCCAAGGAAACCTTCAGCCTGGGATATCCTGAATACCAGGAACATAACTGCAGCGAAAATGATCAGTCCGGAAACAGGATGTGTCAGAACGTTGTCCAACTTGTCCATCTTCGTGGTTTCGCTTGATGCAATTTTTCTCTGCTCAACCTCCGCAACGATGCTGTTTACAAATGCGTACCTCTTTCGGTCTTCAGCGTCTACCGCCGCTTTATCCGTGAGGTCGATTTCAGCCTGCAGATAAGGTGCTTTCTGGCCTTTGCCCTTCAGCTCGATGGCTTTCGCGGCAACTTCAGACAGTCCCTTATCGTTTTTATCTGTAGAAACCGTCTTGATGACAGGACAGCCGAGCTTTTGCTCAAGGGCCGCCACGTCGATAACAGTTCCCTCTTTTTCATTGATATCGCTCTTGTTCAGTGCAACGACGACCGGAACGCCCAGTTCCAGGAGCTGTGTCGTAAAGAATAGACTTCTGCTCAGGTTCGTCGCGTCGACGATGTTGATGATCGCATCCGGATGTTCGTCTCTGACGAACTCGCTGGTGATACTCTCTTCCGGTGTGAACGGAGACATGGAGTATGCGCCCGGCAGATCCACAGCAATCGCTTCTTCTCCTTTCGCAAAGGCTTCAGCCAGCGGCGCCTCTTTCTTGCCAACTGTAACGCCGCCCCAGTTGCCGACTCTTTCATTTTCGCCCGTCAGCACATTGAACATCGTTGTTTTGCCGCTGTTCGGGTTTCCGGCAAAAGCTATTCTCATGATAAGGTTCCCTCCTCGTTTTCGACTTCTACTGCAGAAGCCAGCATATTGTCAAAACTGTAACGTCCGTCCTTGATTACGACGACGCATCCCCTCTTCTTCTTTGAAATGAGAGTGATCGGCTCACCCGCATAACATCCAAGTCTGAAAAGGAATGCTGTCATGTCCATGTCGTTCGTATTGATGTCTTTAACGACATAGGTCTTTCCTGCTTCAGCTTCAAAGAGATTCATATTGATCACCTTTACACCACCTGTTCTTTTATAGCTTTTGTTTCGATCCTTTTTTGGTTAGCATTGGCTAACCTCATCCTCATTATAGTTAGCACCTGCTAACTTGTCAACACCTTTTTTCTGCTCCAGGGAAGCAGAGTTTTATAAGTTGTGCCAGAGTAACCCTGCGTGGTATAATTCCATAAAGATAAAAAAAGGAGAAAAAAACCATGCGTGAATCCGGAGAAATGTATCTCGAGACGATTCTGATTCTTACCAATCAGCAAAACGCCGTGAGATCCATCGACATAGCAGAATACATGAACTATTCCAAGCCAAGCGTCAGCCGCGCTGTCAACATGCTGAAGAATGAAGGCTATATTCTGATTGACGAACGCGGAAACATCGCGCTGACGAAAAATGGACGGGAAACTGCCGAAAAAATATACGAGCGTCACACCGTTCTCTCCAAGATGTTTGAATCTCTCGGTGTTGACCACGAGACGGCTGTCGATGACGCCTGCAAAATCGAACACGTCATCAGCGATAAGACATTCGATGCCGTTAAGAAACATCTGGAAGAGTACGGTAAGTAAGCATCGGCTAACGATAAACAGGTTTTGCTATGAATGAAATAACCAGAACACTTTTGACTGCAATGAACTCTGACGGGGCTGCCGCATCGGGCAGCCTCGTTAAAATCGTTTTTGCGGACAAAAGAAGGAAATCAATCGAATACAAAAAAGTCACCCTCCGCCCTGTCTCCATTCGAGGCGAATATATGTATCAGGCGGAGTTTCACTTCGACAACAAAGTCACACACAAGAACATTCCATATTATGAAGGTGTGGATTTTGCCGAGCAGCTGATCCTGGAGGACTTCAAGCAGATCAATATTCTCACGGAACACGAGGATATCCAGATTCTCGCTTCGAAACCTGAGAAACCGAGGATCACCAGCAAGCCGGCGGAGCGAAAGGCTGCTGATCTTTCCCACGACAGACACAAAAGCTACGTCCTCGAAGACGGCAAGCCTTGCGATTTTCTCATCGAACTGGGAGTTATGAGCGAAGACGGCAAAGTCTTCAAACAGCATTACGCCAAGTTCCGTCAGATCAACAGATTTCTGGAGATCGCGGACAACTGTTTCGATGTCCTGCCCTCTGACGGGCGACTTCGCATCATCGATTTCGGATGCGGCAAGAGCTATCTGACCTTTGCACTGTATTACTATCTGAAGCTTTTGCGCGGGCGCGATGTGGAGATCATCGGTCTCGATCTGAAAGATGATGTCATAAGGTTTTGCAATGCAACGGCGAAGAAACTGGGTTACGATGACCTGCGCTTTCTCACCGGCGACATCGCCGATTACGAGAGCGACGGCGCGGATATGGTGGCCACGCTTCACGCCTGCGATACAGCGACAGACTTTGCGCTGATCAACGCGGTCAGATGGAACAGCCGTGTCATACTGTCGGTTCCGTGCTGCCAGCACGAACTTTTCTCGCAGATTCACGAGCCGGTAAATGATCCGATGCTCAAGCACGGCATTATCAAAGACAAGTTTACAGAGCTTCTGACGGACGCCCTGCGCGGGCTGAAACTGGAGGCTGCCGGCTACGATGTGAAAATGATTGAGTTCACATCACTCGAGCACACGTCAAAGAACATCATGATCAAGGCGGTCCTGGATCCGAAGCCGGCTGCAATGAAAAAAGCCTCACGCGAGTACGAGGCTTTGAAAGAATTCTATCACGTATCGCCGACGATCGATGGACTGGTTTGATACGCCATGGAAGATTAAATGCCGGCAAGATTTCTATATGTTGTTGGTGTGAGTTTGGTTAGTACAAAATGTAATGGTTGAACGACCCGCCAAAACTGGTGCATCGTTCAACTTAGAGGGATAAGGAAGATAGCACTGATCGATCAGGAGCGATTGTTTTGCGTAAGAAGAGGAAGGCAAGGCACTTCATTCAACTGTAGGATTCTTTAATAATAAAAATGCGTTTGGTGATGATATGAATGATTATCTGCGTGAGAGCCTGAGTTACTTCGGGCTATACAGGAAGATGTTCCGAATAAAGAAAAAATATAGGCCGGCAGAGGTTTCATATGGCAGTGATAAGGAGCAGTATTTCCTATACTATGAACCAAAGAAGGTCAAGAGTGACAAGATAATTGTCTGGGTTCATGGTGGAGGCTGGAATGCAGGAAACCCAAAATTCTTTGATTATGTTGCTCAGTGTGTCTGCGATCAGGGATACCGGTTTGTTTCATTGGGATACAGATTGTCCCCAAAGCATAAATATCCTTGTCAGATCGAGGATGTCTGCGAGGCATACAGTACCGCAATTCATTACTTGAAAAAGAACGGGGTGAATACATCAAAGGTCATAATTGCGGGACCATCTGCCGGAGCACACCT
>JAFRVY010000047.1 GCA_017438285.1 Bacillota bacterium | reverse complement strand
CCGCTTGTTCTCATTGAGCGGTTTGGCGTGGTAGACTTCTTTTTTCTTCTTGTTAGCCATAAAAATATCCTCCTATGGTTATTCTGATTTTACCATAGAAGGATACTTCTCATAAATTTACAGACTTTATTTCACAGTCTCATATTACAGTTCCACTTATTTCATTACAGCACCATGCGCCGCCGAATCAACATATCTCTGGTATCTTACAAGCCAGCCTGTCGTTACTGTCGGTTCCGGCGCAACGTATTCTTTGCGTCTTGCCTCGAACTCTTCGTCTGTAACGCGGGCGTTGATCTTGGCGTTTGGGATGTCGATGTCGATAATATCGCCCTCACGGAGCAGACCGATGTTTCCGCCCATGGCCGCCTCCGGACAAACGTGTCCGATGGAAGCGCCTCTTGAAGCCCCGCTGAATCTGCCGTCGGTGATCAGGGCAACCGTCTTGTCCAGCTTCATGCCGGCCAGAGCGCTGGTCGGATTGAGCATCTCTCTCATGCCCGGACCGCCCTTAGGGCCTTCGTAACGGATGACGACGACGTCTCCGTCAACGATCTTGCCGGCGTAGATGTCTGCGATAGCCTCATCTTCACTATCAAAGACTCTGGCCGGACCGCTGTGGGCCAGCATCTCCGGAGCAACTGCGCTTCTCTTGACGACGCAGCCGTCCTGTGCGATGTTTCCCCACATGATGGCAATGCCGCCTGTTGCGCTGTACGGATCATCCACAGGTCTGATGCAGGAAGTATCCTTGATGCATGCGCCTGCGATATTCTCGGCAACTGTTTTGCCTGTCGCAGTGATTAACGAGGTATCGATTGCACCGATTTTATCAAGCTCAGCAAGCACGGCAGGAAGTCCGCCTGCATTGTTCAAATCATGCATGTGTGTCGGACCTGCAGGTGCCAGATGACAAAGGTTCGGGACTTTGCCGCTGTATTCGTTGAAGAGATGCAGGTCGAAGTCCACGCCCGCTTCATTGGCGATTGCCAGCAGGTGGAGTACTGTGTTTGTTGAACATCCGAGAGCCATGTCGCAAGCCAGAGCATTTCTGAGAGATTTCTCGTTGATGATGTCGCGGGCCTTGATGTCCTTTTCCACCAGGTTCATGATTGCCATTCCGGCATGCTTCGCCAGCATGATTCTGTTCGAATGAACCGCTGGAATCGTGCCGTTGCCAGGGAGAGCAATACCCACTGCCTCAGCCAGGCAGTTGATGCTGTTGGCTGTGTACATGCCTGAGCAGGAGCCGCATCCCGGACATACGTTTTCTTCGTATTCCTGAAGCCCGTCAGCATCGATAAGACCAGCCTTGTAAGCGCCGACAGCCTCGAACATCTTCGACAGACTGGTCTCTTCGCCGCCGACCAGTCCCGACATCATCGGACCTCCGGAGCAGACGACTGCCGGAATGTTCATCCTGACTGCCGCCATGATCATTCCTGGAACGATCTTGTCGCAGTTAGGAATCAGCACCAGCCCGTCAAAACCGTGAGCGAGGGTCATCGTCTCCACGCTGTCGGCGATCAGTTCTCTGCTCGGCAGGGAGTACTTCATTCCAACATGTCCCATGGCAATGCCGTCGCAAACGCCGATGGCAGGAACCTCAACGGGAGTTCCGCCGGCAAAGCGAATGCCTGTCTTAACGGCTTCGGCGATCTTATCCAGATGCATGTGACCTGGTACGATCTCGCTCTTCGCCGAGACGACGCCGATCAAAGGTCTTTCCAGCTCTTCTTTGGTATATCCCATGGCGTAGAACAGGCTCCTGTTCGGAGCGCGCTCTGCGCCTTTCTTTACACTATCACTTCTCATTTATTATTTCCTCTGCAAATCGTTTTGTTTTGCGCGGAGCTGCGGAGGTCCGGAAGGGGACTTCCGCAACGCCGGTTCTTAGTGAATTCGAGCGCAGCGATGAATGAACTTAGAACCGCTGCGTGAGGACAAAGCGCGAGCGGTCCCCTGACGGACCTCCGCAGCTCTGTGCCGATAACTTAAACTATTTCTGCAGCCAGCTCATCATCTGACGCAGTTCAGCGCCAACCTTGCAGAGCAGGTGTGAAGCTTCCTTTTTCCTCGTTGCCAGGAATCTTGCTTTACCGCCGGCGTTGAATTCCT
>JAFRVY010000046.1 GCA_017438285.1 Bacillota bacterium | reverse complement strand
GCTCCTCCAGTCCCTTTGCAGGCAGGTACTCCGCAAGGACAGGTATCAAAACGCTGTCCGCTGCCGTGAGCGCATTGATCGTGATGATGCCGAGACTTGGCTGGCAGTCGATCAGACAGAAATCATACTGATCCTTGATGCTGTCAATGTACCTTTTCAGAACGGTTTCACGGCTGATGACATTGACCATCGCCACTTCCAATGCAGCCAGTTCAATGTTGCAGGGAAGGATATCAATCCCTTCCTCGTGGTGGAGGATGCCTTCGCCGGGGGCGATCTCCTCCTCATTGATGATCTTTGTCATGATCGTGGTGAGGGTGGTATCCATCTCATCCGGATTACGGTAACCCATGCTCTCGGTCAGAGACCCCTGGCTGTCCGCGTCGATGACAAGGACACGTTTGCCGCGCCGTGCCAACCCTACGCCGAGACTGCCGGCGGATGAACTTTTCCCAACTCCTCCTTTTTGATTTGCGATGCTGATGACTCTGCACATACTTCATTCCTCTCTGCCGCGACCTGCGGCGCATGGCTTTTATGCCTGTTTTCGGGTTTCCACTTAATTACTGTTCTTTTTCTTGGCTTCTCGTACCGCCGCTCCGATTGTTGCTGCTTTCGATAAGGACTCCTGCCGATATCGACGTACATGCGGTAGTACTTGTCTGTTCCTACATTGCTGTAGATTTCCGAGCAGGAGATGATATGAAAGACATCGATCCGTTCCAGTTGCTTCCGGAGCCATTTCAGGTCGTTCTTCGTCCCCTGCGCTCTGAGCTTGATCATTCACGTCCTCGCTTTCTGCCATTGAATGTTTCTGTGAAGAATCATGCCCGTATCGCTGTGGCATTTACCATAGGCAGGTACCTCCCTTCGTTAGCCTACTTGTGGTCAAATTGTCCACAAGTGATAATTGACCCATTTCGCAAAAAACTCTTTTCCAAAGTTTCCTTCAGAAAAGAGTCTCTCTACGAAGCCTTCCCGACGAACCGGGTTCTGCTGTCTTACGGACAAAAAACAACCTACGGTTCGTCACAAACTCTCTTCCAAATCGTTTCGTTTGTGTCTTTTTAACCGTAGGTTGAAAAGTTATTATTGGGTATTATCCCGTATTATAGGCTTAAAATTTGTTGTACCTTTGTTGTACCTGCCTTGTTTGAGTCCATGAAACCCGCATAAACACTGGGTTTTTCACTCGATGTGCTTGAGCGTAGGAAACAAAATCACATCCCTGATCGCCGTCTGACCCGTCAACAGCATCACCAGCCTGTCGATCCCGTAGCCGATCCCGCCGGTCGGCGGCATCCCCACCTCCAGCGCGTTTAAGAAGTCCATATCCGATTCATACGCGTTGTCGTCGCCGACCGCGAACAGCTTTTCCTGTTCCTCGAAGCGCTCGCGCTGGTCGACCGGGTCGTTGATCTCGGAGTAGGCGTTCGCCATCTCCGCGCCGTTGATAAAGAGCTCGAACCGTTCGACCAGATCGGGTTCCGTCCTGTGCTTTTTCGTGAGCGGCGAGATCTCCACCGGATGGTCGATCACGAACGTCGGCTGTATCAGCTTGTCTTCGCAGAACTCTTCGAAGAAGAGCGCCATGATCTCGCCCTTCTTGTGATGCGGCTCGATCTCAACATTGTGTTTCTTTGCAAGTGCCCGTGCCTCTTCCGTATCCTTCACCTTGCTGAAGTCGATGCCGGTTTCCGCGAGGATCAGTTCGTT
>JAFRVY010000045.1 GCA_017438285.1 Bacillota bacterium | reverse complement strand
TACATGCGAATATCTGGAAAAGCACGGATATGAAGTGACTTATCTCGATGTAGACGGTGAGGGTTTTGTTTCACCGGCTGATCTTGAAGCAGCGATCAGGGACGACACTATTCTGGTCAGCATCATGATGGTGAACAACGAAGTAGGAACGATACAGCCGATCAAGGAGCTTGCAGCGATTGCAAAGGCACACCGCGTACTCTTCCACACCGATACGGTGCAGGCTATCGGAAATGTTCCTGTCGATGTAAAGGATCTGGGCGTTGACTTTATATCTATGTCAGCGCATAAGATCTACGGACCGAAGGGTATAGGCGCTCTGTACAAGAGAGCCGGAATTAACATTCCAAGCTTCGTTCACGGCGGCGCTCAGGAAAAGAAAAAGAGGGCAGGTACAGAGAATACTGCCGGAATCGTAGGGTTTGGAAAGGCCGCAGAGCTTGCTAAGGAATCACTTGCAGAGCACGCTGCACGTTCCGACCGTCTCAGAAGGATGCTTTGGGAAAAGATCGAAGCGAATATTCCTGATGTTACGCTGAATGGTCCTAAGGACTTCACAAAGAGACACCCGGGCAACCTGAACGTATCGTTCTCATATATTGAGGGAGAATCGATCGTTCTGCTTCTCGATGCAAACGGAATTTGCGTAAACACGGGTTCAGCCTGCTCGTCAGGCTCCCTTGGTTCATCACATGTACTCGATGCCATAGGAGTGCCTGTGACTAAGGCAAACGGCGCAATCAGATTCACAGTCGGTGATTTTACGACCGAAGAAGATGTAGACTACGTTATTGAAAAACTTATACCAATTATAGAGAGACTTAGAGAATTATCGCCTGTAAACGGCGCGGAAGGATGGTAAAAATGGCTTTATACAACGATACAGTAATGGAACATTTCATGAATCCGCATAATGTTGGAGAAATCGAGAACCCGGACGGCAAGGGAATCTACGGAAGCCCAGTCTGCGGCGACATGATGCAGGTAACGATCAGTGTAGACGAAAACGAAGTTATCACCGACGCCAAGTTCAAGACTTTTGGATGCGGCAGCGCGATCGCTTCTTCCAGCATGGCTACAGACATGATCATCGGCATGAAGGTCGAAGACGCCCTGGATGTCAGCAACGAGAAAATCGTCGAAGAACTGGGCGGACTGCCTGCTATCAAGATCCACTGCTCGGTCCTCGCTGAGCATGCGATCAAGAATGCGATCTACGATTATGCGATGAAAAACGGTAAAGAATACAAAGGTCTTGAGAACTATGACCCGGATGCTGAGCATCATGATGACTGCGATGAGGAAGGCTGCGAAGCATAACTGAGTCGAAACAGGAAAAATGGAAAAGGTCAAACTCGGAAAAACTGATATTTACGTAACACCAATCGGACTTGGTGTTCTTACCATTGGAAACACACAACTCGATCTCCCACTTGAACAAGGTGCGGAGATCGTTCGCTATGCGTACGAAAAAGGCATCAATCTCTTTGATACGGCGCAGTATTATGAGACTTATCCGTACATAAGAGAGGCTTTCAAGGACGTGGACCTGTCTCTGGACAATCCGGACCGGCCGGTGATCGCAAGCAAGTGCCTGGACGGCTCTTATGAGGCGATGGAAGCGGCCATCCGCGAATGTCTCGATGCGCTCGGCCTTGACAGGATAGACATTTTCAAGATGCATGAAGTCCGTCAGGATCCGGACTGGGAAAGCCGCGCAGGCGCGTGGCAGTGCCTCTTCGACTACAAAAAGAAGGGCATCGTCGGCGCTATCGGCGTTTCGACCCATCATATCGATGTCGTCGAGCGCATGGCGGACGTTGAGGAATGCGACATCGTATTTCCGCTGATCAACTACGCGGGCCTCGGTATCCGCAAAGGCTCACAGGCCGGAACTGCGGAGGAAATGGCTGCCGCCATCAAAAAATGCATCGATGCAGGCAAGGGTATCTTCGCTAT
>JAFRVY010000044.1 GCA_017438285.1 Bacillota bacterium | reverse complement strand
CCCGAGTTTCGGTGGAGTTCTATTCTCTGTGAGTGAGCCGTCGTGATCGTCAGCGACGAGGACTAAGCGAGGGCACTGCCCCTCCTGTCATCGCATAGAAAAAGGGCGTCGCACTAATCACTTAATGCGACAGCCCCTTTTGATGCCTCGGGCGAGGCTTTGTTCTTAGTAGTTCTCGCAGTTCACTTCGAAGAAACTCTGTGGATGCGCGCAGACAGGGCAGACGTCCGGAGCCTTTGTTCCCGTTACCAGATGTCCGCAGTTTCTGCATTCCCAGATTTTCACGTCGCTCTTTTCGAAGACTTCCTTCAGCTCAACGTTCTTCAGCAGTGCCAGGTAGCGTTCCTCGTGGTGCTTCTCGATGGCTGCGACGCCGCGGAACTTCTCAGCCAGTTCGTGGAACCCTTCTTCATCTGCCGTCTTTGCAAAACCGGCATACATGTCGGTCCACTCGTAGTTCTCGCCTTCTGCAGCAGCCTTGAGATTCTCCGGTGTTGTGCCTGTGGTGCCGCCGTGCAGCTCCTTGTACCAGAGTTTGGCGTGCTCTTTCTCATTATCCGCCGTCTTCAGGAACAGCGCTGAAATCTGTTCGTACCCTTCCTTTTTCGCTACAGACGCGAAGTAGGTGTACTTGTTGCGCGCTTCGGATTCTCCGGCGAAAGCAGCTGCCAGATTCTTCTCTGTCTGCGTTCCGGCGTACGGATTCGCAGGGGCTTCTTCCAAAGGCTCGAAGACACCTTTCAGCTGGCACTTAGGGCAGACTTCGGGAGCAGCGTCGCCTTCATGGATATATCCGCATACTTTACATTTGAATTTCATGGTTATTATCTCCTTTACTTCATTATATTGTCGTATTGAATTATTCAATATTGTATCATATTTGCAAACAGATGCAAAAGCCCCTCCCTGTCAAGGGAGAGGCTTTTTAGATTGCTACTCGACAAATTGTTTGTCCTTCTCGTAGAGTCGCTCTATGAATGCATATATTTCTGGATACTTCTTTTTAAGCGGTATCGGTCTGCTTGATTTGGTCGTGAACCCGTGACGTGTATGTCCCGTCATGTGGAGCAATCCCGTTTCCGCATTTCTCACTTCGTAATCAACTTCCAGAGATGCAGGTCCGAGTTTTACGATCTTGCAGGTTATGGCGATAACCTCATCGTACAGAGCCGGCTGCTGGAACTTGGCCTGAACCGCCAGGACCGGGATCTGGAAGTCCTCCTTCTCCATTTCAGAATATGGGAAGCCTTCCTCTCTGAAGTACTCCGTTCTGGCTGTCTCGAAGTAACGAATATAATTCGCATGGTGCATGACCATCATTTTGTCAGTATCGAAATACTGTACGCGCGCTTTGTAGCAATAAGGTTCCATAGTTAACCTTCTTTCTTCATCGCAAGCTTCAGACGGCCGTCTTCCATATCGGCAAGTGCCATTTCCCTTACCAGATAGTGCTGGAGCTTGCCCGTTGCAGTCATTGGAAGCTCCTTGACGAATCTGTAGTAACGAGGTCTCTTGTATACTGACAGGTGGTCTGACTGCAGGCAGAATTCAACCATATCCGATACGGTAAGGTCGTCATCTTCCGGTACAACGTAAGCAACGACGGCTTCTCCTCTGACCTTGTCAGGAACACCTGTAACTGCTGTCTGGTGTACTCTCGGGTGCAGATTCAATGCTTCTTCTACGATGGTCGGATAGATGTTCTCGCCGCTGGAGATGATCATGTCATCCTTTCTGCTGGCAATGGTTACGAACTGGTTTCTGTCCCAGGTTGCCAGGTCGCCGGTGTACATCCAGCCGTTGTGGAACTTCTTCTGTTCCTCTTCATCGTTGTTGTAGTAGCAGTATGATGACTTCGGCGTTCTGATGATGACTTCGCCGATTTCCGTTTCATCCATTGCGACCATGTCGTCAGGATCCGCGAACTTATCTTCATAAGCCTTTACAACTCTTACGTCATCGTCGGTGCAGGCACGTCCTGCAGTTCCTGCCATCTCCGGCAGCTCGTAAGGTCTCAGGAATGTATTCCAGAACGTTTCTGTCGTACCGTATCCGTTGAAGATGTTCGGAGTCAGGACTTCCTGAACACGGATGCAGTCTGTTCTTTCAAACGGTGCACCCATGGTTACGATTCCCTTCAGTGACGAAAGATCCGCACCGAATTTCTCCTGCTGTCTTACCAGCATCTTCATGATGGACGGAGCGCCGATCAGGAACGTTACGCCGTACTTCTGCACGTTCTTAAGCGCGAGCTGCGGCTGGAATGATCTCATGATGACAACCTTGCCGCCTGCAAAGAATGTTGGTGCAGGTCCGCCGGAATGGATTCCTCCGCGGTGGAACCAAGGCGTTGTATTCATCGTTGCGTCAGTGGCGTTCATCGGGAAGTGCATCATAACATCGTGACATGTGAGCACTTCATTTGCGTTGTAAAGAGGAACTCCCTTCGGCTTTCCGGTCGTGCCGGATGTGTACAAACGCATCATCTCATCATAGATGTACGGAACAAAGTCTGTAACAGGTTCTGTTTCAGGATAATCCGCAACAAAGTCGCTGAAACGGATGTGTCCCTCGTGAAGTTCTCCCTCGCCTACCATGATTACGATCTCCGGTTTTTCGTCCAGGGACTCAAGGGCCTTGATGGAATTCTCTCTGTTTGATTCGTCATAGATATAAACCTTAGGCTTGCTGGATTCCAGGCACACCTTCGATTCTTCAGGTGCGAATCCAGGATTCGCCGGGCTAGTTACCGCACCGAATTTCTGCGGTGCGAGATACAGGAATACAAATTCCGGACGGTTCGGCAGCTGGAACAGAACGACGTCCTTCTGCTTCACGTTGTGGTCGATAAGCGCATTTGCCAGTTTGTTTACTTCTGCATTGAGTTCGCTATACGTCCAGGTCATGTCAGTATGAGGATCCACAAGCGCTTCCTTGTTCGGCAGTCTGCGTACCACGCGAAGGAATCCTTCAATATATGTGAAGTCACGTTCAAAGACTTCCCTGAACATATTCTTTCTCTCCGGTGCTCTGTAATCCATCAGCTCGTCGACAGAAACGTTCAGTGCCTTCGCCATTTTCAGCGCATATGAAACCGTTGGCTCTGCATTTTCTGCGCAGTATTTTTTTATCATATTATATGTAATACCTGTGTTGTTCGCTAAGTCGGTCATTGTCATGCCGCTCTGTGAGAGTGCATTTTTTAAGTTTTCACCAAAAGACATTTTTGTTACCTCCTATTTGCTTTTTTCTCCTTTCCTATCATATATGTGAATTATAGTTCAAACAAGACAATCATAGTTCAGTTCGACTGAATTATGATTCAGTTTAAGGCGCAATAAAAAACAGCCTGCTGTGAGGCTGTCTTTTGTATCACTTCGCCAGCGCGGCTCCCAGTTCAAACGCTTTCCTGCACTCTTCCGGGAATATCGTCTCGTGTCTCTTCTTTTTCGCTTCGGGATCAAACATCGTCCACGGCCAGTCCGTCTTGCTGTAATCCCTGAGCTGCAGAGTTTCGCCGCTTACAAATATCTCCGTAGGACCAACGAAACCATTAAGCGCTTGCTGATAATTTCTCATCATATCCACAAACGCCGTGTCCGGCGCATTGCTCGTCATGATCAGCAGCACAGGAATCGGCCTTTCGTTGCAGCACGGATTTTCCGCATTGTAAGTCAGGTTCTGGAAAATCAAACGCTCATACAAAGCTCTGAAGGACGCCGTCATTTCAGACAGATAATTTGGCGAACCTATAATCAATCCATCCGATTCTCTGATCGCATCGAGCACAGGCGTCAGCCCGTCCCTGCATATGCACCGGCCCTTGTTCTTTTCTTTCTTGCATCCGAAACAGGATATGCAAATCGTTAACAAGATTATACTATAATAATACAAGTTGCTGTCTATTCTTTAATTGAATTTTGAACTTCTGATCAGATACAGGTGATCAGAAGTTATTCCTGCAAAATATGAGATAATGGCAGGGTATCCTCCTGCGGAGAGGAGGAACCATGCCTGAAAAAAGAAAGAAAGGAAAACATCTCACCT
>JAFRVY010000043.1 GCA_017438285.1 Bacillota bacterium | reverse complement strand
CCCGAGTTTCGGTGGAGTTCTATTCTCTGTGAGTGAGCCGTCGTGATCGTCAGCGACGAGGACTAAGCGAGGGCACTGCCCCTCCTGTCATCGCATAGAAAAAGGGCGTCGCACTAATCACTTAATGCGACAGCCCCTTTTTTTATGGTAAAACTGCGACGTTCTATCGCAGTAAAGATTGTGAAATTTGTACCAAACCTCTCCCCGATAGCAGGTGATATTTGTTTGAAATACACAAATATATTCATTTATGTTTTGTAATTATCTCACAAAATTTTTTTTGAATTTCTATTGTATTAACACTCAACTTAATGTATAATGAGTTGTCTGGAAATGACGTGAACCATTCAAATTTCAACATATTAAAGGATGTATAAATTTGGTTAGTTAAAATACTAACAGTTTAAACAGTGAAAGGGAAAGCACATGACCAAGAAACACAAAATTACAAAGAGATTTCTGGCCTTTGCACTTTCGGTCGCGATGATCGTAACATTCACGCCGACATCGTTTTTGACGTACGCGGAGAACCCATCGAAAGAAGCAGCGGTTGAGGAACCTTCTGCACCGGCAGGAGACGTTGTGAAGGAAGAACCAACGGAATCCAAGGATGACGTTGTGAAGGAAGAACCAACGGAATCCAAGGATGACGTTGTGAAAGAAGAGTCTCCGGCCAAGGAAAAGGAAGACCCATTAGAAGAGGTCGGGGAAGCCACGAAGGACACGCCTGTCCATGTTGATATCAGGATTCTTCAGGAACCGGTGCACAAAACCTATAACGGTGAAGAGCATTCATTGAGTTACACGCGCGCCGAATTGGAGAATCAGTACGAACTCCACTACTATGTCGGAAATAGCGAAGTGAGGCAGGAGGATTTCCCGCAGGGATTCGAAGTAAACGTTAAATTCTACGAATTGGAAAGTGGCAATCGTAACGAGGTTGACGCGAGCAATGGTCTGGTGCTCAAGGGCACCGATGCCGGTTCTTATGCTGTTGATGCTGTACCGGTCATCACCGGATCATCACCGGGATATTATGTTCCAGATCAAAAGTGGGTGGAGCATCCGATCCAGTTGTTCATCGATAAGCGATCGGTCACAGTTACCGTTAGAGGCACTGACGATTCCGTTGACTATGATTGCGAAGATAAATATGTCCCGGGAGAGTATACCGTAAGCATCAGCGATGATCTTTACACGGAAGATGATTTTCATATCAAACTAGCTTTTGCGACCACAGTCAGAAACGTCAAGAGAGACAAAGAAGGAAATGTCATTGGATATCCAACCGGTCCTTCGAAGGATCGTTTTGTTAACGACAATCCGAACTTTGACGTTGAGTGGAATTGCATTCCTGGAAGTTTTGTGATTAATCCTGCCAAGCTCACGTTGACTGCCGGTTCGGCGAGACATATATATGACGAAGAATCAACTAAAGTTCTGACCTGTAGTGATTACATAGCTGAAGGGTTCAAGGGCGATGACGAGCGGTTCCTTGAAGGAGTTAGGACAGAAGGCGGACAGCCATATAATGAAATTGGGGAGGCTAAAAATGTAATTACAGCTGCTAATTGGAGCGATTATGACATCGCGGACAACTACGATATTACTTTTAAGCCAGGAACCCTGACCGTATTCCCTAAAGACCAGGTACAAATCGATATTTATGGTCCAACGCTTACCGAAACATTTACCGGGCAGGATTACACGATTAAAGGCTATAACTTCAAAATAGATAATCCTATCTATGTGAAGATGGCTGATCTCTACACCCATGAAAACGACAAGCCTGCCTTCGAATACAAACCTGCGAGCGGTGCAGAACTGAAGATCACCGAGAGTGACGCAGGCAAATACAAGATGAACCTCAAGAAAAAGGATTTTGTAAGCAACTTGACTGAGATTGACTATGCGGGTGACCACTTTAAGTTCACCGTTAAGTTCAACGTGGTCAACGATGGAGTGCTTACCATCAATCCGCAGCCTTTGGATGTATTCGTCAGTGGAAACAGAGAAAGAGTAACCTACGACGGCGAAGAGCATTCTATGCAGGTCTTTGCATACGACGGATTTTCCGGACTGCCGGAGGGCTGTCAGGAATACGATGAAGCGAACATCGTATATAAAGGGGATCCTGCAGTTGTCAAGGGGACCGAGATTGGCAAGTACAGAGCAGATATCGACATCGAAAAATTCGAAAACAAAGATACGAACTACGACGTCACGTTCCTGTTAAGCCGGACCAATAGAGCGGTTCTCAAGATAGGGCGCAGTCTCGTGACAGTAAAAGTTGTAGGCAAGGACTTTGAAACTGAATATAACGGAGAAGAACAGACGCTGAACGTTTCGTCAAAGACAGGCGAAGGCGCTGTCGAGAATGGACAGTCTTCACCTGCATTTGAGATCGTTGAGATCGACAACCCGGACAACGTTGAGTTCGATGCGAGCAGCATTTATCTAAGAAAGGATCTGAGAGTTTCGGGTAAAGAGCCGAGAAGATATGTCGTGAAGAACTGGTATAGATACCTCGCCAATGACAACCAAAACGTAGAAGTCGAGTACATGCCAATCAAGGATAAAGAGCAAATGGCTCTTACGATTAGCAAGAAGGAGATCGATCTCGTAATTGATAATAAAGAGATGGAGTACGGGGATAAGATACCGAAACTGACTGCGCATTACGAGGATCCGGAGACGCACGAAGTCATTGCAGACGGACCGGAATTCAAACTCGGTTTAGAGACGGAAATAGAAGCATTCGGCGAATACAATATTATCCTTGCAGATGAACCTGCCGATTCAAAGTATCAGATCAATGTCAAACCGGGAACGCTGACTTTTGAGAGAAAGCACCTTGATGTAACAATCGTTGGCAGCAAGAATACCTACGCCTATGACGGTTCCTCACACCGAGCTAGGGGATTCCAGCTCGAATGTTACGACAAGAATGGAAATGAATACCCTGAATACGTAAAGGGGAAAAACAATTGGGCATTCGATGGCGATTCCGATGGAGTGTCAGTCAATCGAACCGATGTAGGAACTTCCTACATGGGCCTTGCAACATCGATGTTTACTAATCTGAACGACAATTACGATGTTTCATTTACGGTCGATGATGGATACGTTGAGATTGTGGATGCAGGAGGACCGTTCGAGTTACCGGAGACAATAGAGTATCCGAGCGGCGAATATGTATACACTTACGATGGAGAACCTCATCCGGTACCGGCAGACAGCAATCAATTCACCTGTAACGGCAAGACTTACAGATATGAAGCGGTTGTTGATTACAAAATGAAAGGCGGCCTGGCATCTTCGATAGCACCTGTAAAAGCGGGGGATTATGCTGTCCTTGCACACGGTCTCCGTATCTTTAACGAAGATGACATCGATGTGACGAGCCTTTGTACAAACATTGGAACTGTAGTTCCTCGTAACGGACAATCAGTTGCAACTCTTGTAATAAAGAGCAAACCGATAGAAATCAAGTTATACGGCCACAAGGCAAGAGGCATCCTCTATGGAGAAAGCGTCGGCGTGACGATGAAAGCCTATGCAGACGGAAAGGAATACAAAGATTATTATACCGATAGCCTGAGTAAAGAGTGGGTCACTTATGAAGATGGCACAGAGATGCCAACAACAGGCGAAAATAACAAGCCTAACACTACATTATATATGGACCTGCAGGCAAAAGTTGATGCCGGAAAATTCAGGAACTGGAATAACAACTATGATGTAACATTCACGGTTGCTGAAGACGGATACTATCAGCTTGACAGTTGGCATTATCCTATCTTCATACCGGTCAAGAATGGCGAAGACATTGAAGTCACATATGACGGCAAGAGCCACGAGATTCGAGCTGACCAATTGACCCAGGTTGAAGATGGTGTTCTCACCTTATATTCAGAGGAGGGTGAGACGTACACCTGCACGAGCTATACAATCGAAAACTGTAGTTGGGGACCGGGCATGGTGGCCGAAAGAACCGAACCTGGAAGTATATGGGTACATGCGATGATACGCCTTGGCAATCTCTTCGATGAAAATGGGGCTGACGCGATGGGCGTTTTCACTCCTACCAATCCTCAGGCCTGCATCGAAACTGAGTCCAGAACTTTGACAATCAAGAAGAGAACCCTTACGGTAGCGGTGAAAGACGACATCAGCAAGATGTACGGGGATCCTGATCCTGATCTGACAACATGGTTGGAGATCGGCGGAGACGGTCTGGCTGACACGGATACGATATACAATATTCTAAATGTGCGGCGTGACTCCGGTGAGGATGTACGTCGTGACAAAGAGAACATTATTGTTGGATATCCAATCCACGTAGAAAAAAGATTCTCAGGAGGAGCAGTACAGAGGAAGGCCGCTAAGGCTGCAGCCAAAGAATCCTATGCTGAGACAGAAAAGGGTGCAGTAAGTTCAGATCCTAATTATACTAGATACTATGACATCACAATAGATAATACACAGAAGTACCTCACTATTTATCCGCTGGAACTGACAGTTACCGCCGATGACAAGGACAAGAAGGTAGGACAGGAGGATCCGACACTCACCATGACGACGAGCAAGGGCTTGATTGGATCGGAATCCATACCTGAGGGACTGATCACCATTAACCGTGACCCTGGTGAAACAGTCGGCAGGTATGAAATCAAGCTTGGCATTGACGGGGACGTTGCAGCCGAATCCAATATTAACGATGATCCGGAGTGGGATGTCGCAATTGAGGATCCGGGAATTAGTGTAGTAGCGCAAGAAGCAGAAGCAGCTGAAGAATACTATGAAGAGGTCTGCAAGGAAGAGGTATGGGAGTATGCAGCTAAGTCAATGAAGGCGGCAAAGGCTCTCAACGCAGTCAAGTCAGCGAAGGCCGCCGAAAAGGAAGAGGCGACAAAGGAAGAGAAGGAAGCCATCAAGGAGCAATTGCCTGAAATGGCCGAAGTGCTTGACGATTTAGCTGAGTATGCCGAGGAAGCAGCTTCCGGTGGGATTGCAGAGATCCTCGGTGGCGAAGCTGACAAAATAGGTGTGGCGCCAGAGCCAATTCCATTTGATCCTGCTGTACTTGTGCCATCATTTGAGTTCAAGGCAAAGAACTACGAGATCAACCTGGTCAACGGATGGCTCACGATCACTGACGACGGCACCACCACTGATCCAGACGATCCGGATGACCCAGACGACCCAGACGATCCTATCGTCACTGCGGATAGCGGAGATTCAGGAACCAGCGGCAATAGCGGCAACGGTTCCAGCACCGGCGACACCTTCGGTCTCCTGGGAATGATGAGTCTGTTAACCGCATCGCTGATCGGACTTCTTGCTCTCGTATCACGCAGAAGACGCGAACAGGAATAACGATTGATCGTTCAGTAAAATCTAAATAACACAAATAGTATAGTGGTTAAACTAAAAAGAGGGCAACAGGCTTTATGCTTGTTGCCCTCTTTGCTTTTTCAATATAGCAGGTCCGCCTGTGGTCTATACCCCAGCATGCTCTGTTCCAAGCAGGCCGATTTCTTCCGCATGCGGGCGCATGCCATCGATGCAGATTCCTGCAACTTCTCCTAATTCCATGCCAAGCATATCGCATCCCTGCTGGATGACTTCGCGGTTGCACTTAGCAGCGAATCTCTTATCCTTAAATCTCTTCTTGATGCTTTTGACCGTCAGGTCCGTGATGCCGTTCGGACGCATACGTGCGCAGGCCTGAATGATGCCCGTGAGTTCGTCGACGGCGAAGAGACTCTTCTCCAGGTTGGTGATCGGCTCCACATCTGTGCAGATTCCGAAGCCGTGACTCATAATGGCGCGCACGTCTTCCTCATCGACGCCGAGCGCCAAAAGCTCATCCTGTGTATGCTGCAGGTGTTCTTCCGGATACTCCTCATAATCGAAATCGTGCAGGTATCCGACGCCCATCCAGTGATCGGGATCCTCACCGAAGTGCTTCGCCATTCCTTCCATGGCGTAGCAGACATTCAGGCAATGGATCATGAGATTTTCTTTCGTCACATGATCTTTATTCAGCTCTTTCGCTTTTTCGAGTGTGAGTTTCATATCGATACGATCCTTTCAAATAGTTTTTTGTTGATTTTCTTTACCGGCGCATCCGACAGGTTCGACAGCACCACAGTCACAGTATCCAGCTCCGGGCAGATCCAAAAGCTCGCCCGGAAGCCGTCATCGGATCCCTCGTGGCCGTACAGCGTATAGCCGCGCTGCTTCCTGATGAACCAGCCGATACCGATTCTCTCTCCGTTATTTGGGACCTCTGCGTAAGGCTTCCAGATCGTCTCATAGATGCCGGGATCCTTGAATATACCGCGGGAGTTGTCCGCCGCGCCGGCAGAGCCTTCCGCTGCCTTCATCGGCCTTTTGGAGGCGCCGCCCAGATGTGCCCGTCCCCACTTGAGCAAATCACTCACATTTGACGTGAACGTCGAGCTCGGTGCGTGCTGCCTCGTATACGGAAAGTGTTCCACCCGGCCAATGGACCTGTCCGGGCGTTTCTCATGAGGCGTCACAAGTGACCCCTCAGGCCGCTCAAATGTCTTCATGGTCGAATCAGTCATCCCCGCAGGCTTGAAGCAGTACCTCTGAACGAGATCCTCGTAGCACAAAACCCTTCCGGCTTGTCTTTGCCCATCCTGCGCAGGCAGCCTGTCCGAGTAAGTCGACGTGATGTGCCCTAAAATCTCGTAGGCCACATTGCTGTATCTGAATCCCGTGCCGGGCGCCCAGACCATTGGCTGTTTCGTGACCTCGTCCGAATAGACATAATCGGCAAGAGCCGCCTCATCACAGCGAGGCTTGTCCCAATGATATTCTTCGCAATCGCCTATACCTGACGTGTGCGTCAGCATATGCAAAAGCTCGATGTCCCGGAAACGCTCATCCGCCATCTCAAAATCGGGCAGGATGTCCGTCAGTTTGTCGTGCAGACTCAGT
>JAFRVY010000042.1 GCA_017438285.1 Bacillota bacterium | reverse complement strand
CTGTAAGGCTCGGAATAAGGATAAAGGTTGGATACGGTGTATGCATCGATTATCCAGTAAAGCTTGCCGTCAACAGTAACCATATAAGGGTCGTTTTCATAGCTGAGATAAGGCATGATGGTGTGTACCCTGTCAACTACGTTTCTGTTGATGATGATCTTTGAATCACCATTGATATTGGAGGAGACCAGAAGCTTAAGGCTTCCCTCTCTGATGGCGAAGACCAGACGGTTGAAGAAATTCATCTTGATTCCGGCATTACCTTCATACATGTTGTATGAGTTGGAGTCTCCGTTAGGATAGTCGAACTCCTGCTCCTTAGTGCCAACTACAACGTAATCATTGGACAGTTCTCCGAAGTAGATCTCAGGACGAGTGATCTCGATCTCGTCTACTGCGGAAACAGGCGGGATATTGCCCACGAGAACGTCAGGCTGTCCGGAAGATGTAACTTTATCTACACGGGACATAGCTACGCCATAGCCGTGGGTGTATTTCAGATGCCTGTTGAGCCAGGTGTCGGAGATCTTGTTTTCATCGATCTCACGGGCTGTAAGGAAGGTCTGGGTATACTCGCCGTTTACCCAGTATCTGTCGTTGTCTACGTCGTTGAAAGTATAGTACTGACGGATGGACTGTGTCTGGTTGTAGAACTGCTCTGCAGGTTCGAAGTCATTGATACGGATGTTGGTAATGGTCTCCATATTGTTTGCAATGTCTTCGGCAGTAAGGGTGTTGTCTGCAGCAAAGCTCTTGATGTCTACGTCTTCAAGTCCATATGCATACTGCGTATATTCGATGTTGTTGAGCAGATAAGGTGTTTCCTTCTGCAGTTCGTCCGGAGATACAATGAAGTTCTGGACGAGCATGGCTGCGCCGGTTCCGATAAGACCGACGACGATCATGATCACAGGAACTGTAAGGATCTTTTTGTACTGCTTCTTTGCCATGTATACCACGAAGAGTATGGCGGAGATAACAGCCAGTCCGCAAAGTATCCTGTACATCCACAGAGTGATGTTTACGTCGGTGAATCCTGCACCGTATACTGCTCCGGTATGAGCATGCAGGAGATCGAACTGCTTAAGGAAGAAGTCGATGGCCAGCATCAGGAAGAAGATGCATCCCAGTCCGGCGATCTTGCCGGAAGCGATCTTCATGAGACGCTTGAAATTGTCATCGTCAAACTGCTTTCTGGGCTGCGGTGCCTTTCTCTTGATCTTGAATCCGAATTTGGAGAAGATGTCCTCTGCTCCTTTGGCGGCATTTTCAAAAGGATTGGATGCTCCGGAATATCTTCCGTCATCGTACTGTTCCTGCTCCTGAGTCTGACCCTGCTGAGGATTGTCCTCGAACATGTCCGGGGTGCGGACGGTGAGAAGAAGTATATAGTAGATAACTGTAAGAGCAACAAAGCCTATAATGACTCCGATAAGCAACTCATTGAGCTGTGTCAGGAAGTCGAGTTTGAACAGATAGAATCCAATGTCCAGATGGAACAGAGGGTCCTGAATGTCGAATCCGGTGCTGTTGGCAAATTTCAGTATCTCGAACCAAAGCTGTGTTACCGCAAAGAAGGTAGCGCCGGCACCAAACAGCAGTGCAAGGACGATGGTGGCCTTCTTCAGTGCCTTCATGTCTGTTTCCTCGCCGGAAGCTATCTGCTTGAAGTAGCCCTTTCTGAGGTGGTTAAGATACAGTATCACCAATGCGGTTACCACTACGAATGTAGGTATTCCGACGGTGAGCTGTGTGACCAGCTGCTTGAAGAATACGTCCAGATAGCCCATTTCCTTAAACCAGAGGAAATTCGCAATGAAGTTCACCAGTGAAAGGAACAGAGCGCCGATCACAACGACTATCGCTAAGACCAGCAATATCTTGCGTTCTATTTTGTTTACAGGATTATTATTCATTTACGGTTTCTCCTTTTATTTCATCGATAAACATGCTGCCGTCCAGCAATGTTACGTAGCAGGTCTGATATGCGGCGACCTTGCTGTTGTCTTTGGTTGCATATGTAGTCTTGGTAAGCGCGTAGTAGCCTCCCTCACCCTGCTTGATCTCACCTATCTCAAGGCTGTCGATCCCAACGAGGTTCTCGTCGGTATTTCTGTCTTTCCACTCGTCATAGTAGTTGATGATGGAAGTGAAGATACCGCCCGCATAGGTTGTGACCTTGTCTCCGTCCTTAGTCCATTCGGAGTCCTTGAGGGTATCAAGCTTCTCTACGCCGTCAAACGCTGACTTGGAAACCTTGCTGTAATTCAGGTCATCGCTGTATACGATCTCTCCGATGGTCTTTGCATCCTTGGAAAGATCCTTGAGCATAGCGTTGTACGTTCCCTCTTCGATTGAAGTTTCATCGATGTCAACGTCTTCCACAGGTTCTGTGCTTTCTTCATCGGTGTTGTCCTTGTTTCCGCTGAACAAGTTGAAGATCTTCTCAACAGCAACGTCGCTGATGTGAGCGTACTTGCTGTCGGGAGCGATCAGTTTAGCTGCCAGGACTGATCCTTCGAAGAGTATGAGAAGGATTAAAAGGATCATGATGATGTTTCCCACGATGTGCTTAGGCTTTTCTTCGTTAGTGTCATTCTCAAAGATCTTATCAAGCTCTTCAGCTTTTCTCTGCTTCTCTTTCATGGCTTCTTCGTCATCTGCAGGTCCGTACTCTTCGCTGTCGTTCTCTCTTATGGGTGTCGGGAAAAGATCTGAATATCTCAGTTTAGCCTTGTTAAGGGAATCCATGTCCTTTGCGGATTTCAGTTCCTTGAGCCAATCTCCGTCGGTCATGAAGCTGTACTTGCGTGATGCTTTGTCCGGCGCCGGATCTCCTGAAAGATCGGCGACTGTGCCCTGGATGGGCTGCAGAACGGTTTCCACAAAGACACCGTTCTCCTCATATGCCGGTGAATCCACTGCCTTGACGATCTTCTCGATCTTTGTGTCAGCATTGAGCGGCATGTATTCTGTGCCTAATCCGTTGAGTCTGTCTCTCTCTTTCTGAAGGAGCTGCTGGAAAGCTTCGTTCTTCTGGGAGAAAGTGTAGAACATGGGCTTTTCTTCGGAGGGTTCCTCTGCTGCAGGCTCTTCAGCCACAACAGATCCCTCAGCCGGTTCAGTCACTTCAGGTTCCTCAGATACTTCAGCAGATTCTTCTAAAGGAAGTTCCTCTGCCGGTTCTTCAGCTGCAGCCTGTTCCTCAGGCTCCTCTAAGGGTTCCTCAGGAGTTTCCTCAGTCTGCTCTTCTAAAGGAGCAAGCTCCTCTTCAGCCTCGGGAGCGGGTTCTTCGATAACTGCAGGCTCTTCTTCAACTACAGGCTCTTCAGCCTCTGCAAGTGCTTCTTCAACTATAGGTTCTTCAGCCTCTGCAGGTGCTACAGCAGGTTCTTCTTTTCTTTCCCAGGGATGGATAAGATCTTCCTGGAAGAGAGGTCTTTCTGTAGCTGCTGCTATTCCTGCTGCTGCAGCGATACCTGCAACTGCTTCAGCTACGGACTCTGATCCTTTTTCAGGTTCCTCGGAAACTTCTTCTGTTTCCTCCTGACCG
>JAFRVY010000041.1 GCA_017438285.1 Bacillota bacterium | reverse complement strand
TAGTTCATATCCTATTGATGATGCAAAAGCCCGAAACCTTCATGGTTTCGGGCTTTTATTGTTTCGTTATTTTCGGGGAAGCTGGTTTTACGTTCGTTTCAGCGGTTCGGCGTTCGTCATCCTCCCCAAAAGCCGTGAGTTATGGGGGGCATTGAATGCGGAAGCAAAACCCGACAAACTTGGTAAAACAAAGACCGTAAATGTCGGGTTTAGACGAAACTTGGCTTCAAATAAGCTCCCTCATAATTGAAATCCGACAAATTCATTTGAGTATGTGCCTTTTTTGTCGGATTGTTCTCTAACCACTAAGAGTTTTTCAAATAAACCCGACAAACTATGTGTTTAATCCATCAAAATTGCCGGGTTTTACTTCACAGGGAGAACAACTTGAACTTGAGCTTGTAGAATTCGCCAAATCCCAGATTGTCAACCTGGCAGGTTCCCGCATTTGTGCGGTTATCTTGCGTCTTCGATCATCTTGTTCTTCAGGTTCCACAGTTCATTGGAAAGGTCAACGTAGTAAGTCTGCGGATTGTCGAAACGCTTCATTTCATCCCACATGAGATCAAGCTGTTCCTTGCAGTACTGCTTGATATCGTTGAGTTCAGGAAGATCGTAAACCAGCTTACCGCCCTTGAAGATCTGCTCGCGCAGGTTCTTCGCATAGAAGTTGGTGACGGTCTTTCTCTTCCATACTGCGTTCGGGTCGAAGATCTCGATTTCATCTCCTGCAGGAGCCGGTTCTTCGTCCAGTGCGATGATGTCAGCCAGCGCTCTGTTCGTATCCTTATCGAAGAGTCTCCAGATAGTCTTGAAACCAGGGTTCGTGATCTTCTCAACATTTTCGCTGATCTTGATCTTCGGAATCATCTTGCCGTCTTTTTCGAGGGCCGCCAGCTTGTAAACACCGCCGAATACCGGTTCGGATTTCGCTGTGATGAGTCTCTCGCCTACGCCGAAGGAATCGATGCATGCGCCTTCCTTGAGTACGTCTCTGATGATGTACTCATCCAGAGAGTTGGAAATGACGATCTTGCATTCCTCAAGTCCCGCTTCATCCAGCATCTTACGGGCGTTCTTCGTCAGATAGGAAATGTCTCCGCTGTCGATTCTGATGCCTTTGTTCGGCGGATCCAGTTCCTTGAAGACCTTGATGGCTGCAGGAACGCCGGATTTCAGTACGTTGTATGTGTCGACCAGCAGTGTTGCGTTGGTCGGATAGATTTCGGTGTATGTCTTGAAGGCTTCGTATTCGTTATCGAACATCTGAACCCAGCTGTGTGCCATAGTGCCGAGAGCCGGGGTGTGGAAGTTCTCATCAGCGATCGTGCAGGCCGTTCCGGCGCATCCGCCGATGTAGGAAGCTCTGGCTCCATAGATGGCTGCCGTGGTGCTGTGGGATCTTCTCGTTCCGAATTCCATGATCGGTCTGCCTTCTGCAGCTCTTACGATTCTGCTTGCCTTCGTGGCGATCAGGCTCTGGTGGTTGACCAGAAGAAGGATCATGGTCTCTACGAACTGTGCCTGCATGACGGGGCCTCTGACAGTGATCAGCGGTTCATACGGGAAGATCGGTGTGCCCTCAGGTACCGCCCATACGTCGCATGAAAACTCAAAGTTTGCCAGATATTCCAGGAACTTCTCGCTGAAAATCTTCTTGCTTCGCAGATACTCGATATCTTCATCGGTAAACTCCAGGTTGTCCAGGTACTTGACGACCTGTTCAAGACCGGCCATGATGGCATATCCGCCGTCATCAGGAATTCTTCTGAAGAACATGTCGAAATACGCGATTTCGTCCGTCATATCAGCCTCGAAATAGCCGTTGGCCATGGTCAGCTCATAGAAGTCCGTTAACATTGTCAGGTTAATTTTTTCAATCATTTTTCGTCTCCTTTGAATAAACAGGAACGGGCGTCCGTGACGCTCTTTTAACCTACTAATTATAGCAATTTACTCAAATACTGTCCAGTATACGAGCCTTTGACCTTCGCCACTTCCTCAGGCGTGCCTTCGGCTACGATGGTGCCGCCGCGGAATCCCCCGTCCGGCCCCAGGTCGATGATGTGGTCGGCGCATTTGATCACGTCCAGATTGTGTTCGATGACCACGACCGTGTTGCCTGCGTCGACGAGAACGTTGAGCATCTCGAGCAGCCGCGCCACGTCTGCGAAATGCAGGCCTGTCGTCGGCTCGTCAAGGATGTACAAAGTCTTGCCGGTGCTTCTCTTTGACAGTTCCGACGCCAGCTTGATTCGCTGCGCCTCACCGCCGGAAAGTTCCGTACTCGGCTGTCCCAGTTTGATATATCCAAGTCCGACATCCTCCAGCGTCTGCAGCTGCCTCCTGATGGTCGGATGGTTTTTGAAAAACTCCAGGGCTTCGCTGACGTTCATGTCCAGAACATCAAAGATGCTCTTGCCCTTGTACTTGACCTCCAGCGTTTCTCTGTTGTATCGTTTGCCCTTGCAGACCTCACACGGTACATACACGTCCGGCAGGAAAAGCATTTCGATCTTTTTGATACCGTCGCCCTTGCAGGCTTCACACCTTCCGCCCTTGACGTTGAAGCTGAATCTTCCTTTACCGTATCCGCGGATCTTGGCCTCCGGAAGCTGCGCGAACAGATCCCGGATGTGTGTAAATACGCCTGTATAGGTTGCCGGGTTGGAACGCGGCGTCCTGCCGATCGGCTTCTGGTCGATGTCGATGATCTTATCTATATTCTGAATGCCGGTCACGCCCTTGTGCTTGCCCGGCCTGTCTTTTGCCTTGTACATTTCAGCCGCAACAGCCTTGTACAAAATCTCGTTGACGAGACTGCTCTTGCCGGATCCCGAAACGCCCGTCACGCAGATGAACTTGCCCAGCGGGAATTTGAC
>JAFRVY010000040.1 GCA_017438285.1 Bacillota bacterium | reverse complement strand
ATTCGTGCTCGTGACAGAATCCATTTCAATCGTAATATCAGTGTCATCCGCATACCATTCCGTGTTGCCGGATTTCCATTTCGGGTAGTAAGTCATATACATCTGCGAAGGAGGAATATACCCATCATTCTCAGCATAGACCTTATCTACCGATGCGCCCGTCATGACAAAGGTCGTCGCACAAAATACCACTGCGATAACCAATGACAACAGCTTTTTACTCATTTTGCTCTTCATCTACTGCTCCTTTCCGCCATCATAGCTGTCTATTTATTACTAGTAACGATAAAGCACTAACAATTCGTATCTGTCTGTACCTTTCTTCTTGAACTGTACATGAATCTGATCGTTTTTTTCAGCGTGACCTTTCTCTTGTTTTTGATCTTAACTAATTTATGTTTCGAACAATATGCATTTTAATTCACTACTATTTTACCTTAATACAGAATTATTTTCAATCGCTCGTTAATGAATGCTATAATATTCACAGGTTTTTCACATAGGTGGTTTATCCTATCTGTGAACATCTATCAGTGTATGGAGGATCAATATGGCAAAAATACTCGTCGTCGATGACGAACAGAAAATAAGAGAAGTAATCCGTGAATACGGTGCATTCAACGGTCATGACATCAGCGAGGCAGCCGATGGGATGACTGCGGTAGGCCTTTGTAAGCTCAACGAATATGACCTGATCATCATGGATATCATGATGCCGAAGCTGGACGGATTCTCAGCGTGCAAAGAGATTCGCAAGTTCAGCGACGTGCCGATCATCATGCTCTCGGCGCGCGGCGAAGAGTACGACAAGCTCTTTGGCTTCGAGCTGGGAATCGACGATTACGTGGTCAAGCCTTTTAGCCCGAAGGAGCTCATGGCCAGAGTCAGCGCCGTTCTCGCGCGCAAAGGCTCGGGTGAAAAGACAACGCCTGACGTCATGAAGTTTGACGGTCTGGAGATCAATATTCCGGCGAGGTCCGTTACCATCGATGGCAAAAAGGTCGAACTGACGCCAAAGGAATACGATCTGCTCTTTTATCTGGTAGAGAACAAGAACATCGCGCTGTCGAGGGACAAGCTTTTGTCCGATATCTGGGGATACGATTTCTTCGGGGATGACAGAACCATCGACACGCACATCAAGAATCTGAGAAACAGCCTGGGTAAGTACCGGGATTACATCGTTACCATGCGTGGTGTGGGGTATAAGTTTGAAGCGTAAAAAAATCAACTACAACAGCATCAAATTCAAAACATTCCTCTACTTCCTGCTCTTCGCTGCGGTTCTGATGGCGGCGCTGTGGATTTTGCAGGTCTTCCTGCTCAACAATTTCTATGGCACCATGAAGACGCAGCAGACGAAGGAAGTGGCGAAGGAGATCGAATCGTCCTACAAGTACAAGGACACCGACAAGTTTTTGAAGCACGTTGCGAAGATCTCCGAATCCTACGATATGTATATCTACGTCGTTTCTTACGATGGAAAGACGACCTATTACCAGCCGTCCGCCAACGACGTGGTGCAGGCGCCGGGATTCGAGACGGACACCGACGTTTCAGGTACGGACGGTGCGGAGCAGTACGCGTCCCAGATCAAAACGCTCAATGAGCATATGATGAGGGGCGACGGTTCGGCGTACGTTAAAATCACGAACTCGAGCACGTCTCAGGAGATGCTGGCTTACGGCAGCATCCTCCAGCACAAGGACGAAGCCCCGATGATCGTCTACATCTTCTCGCCGCTATGGCCGGTATCATCGACGATCAAAATCCTCACCAACCAGCTCATTTACATTACGATTATTTCATTTATATTGGCGTTCCTGATCTCGCTGTATCTGTCGACGAGGATCTCGCGGCCGATCCGCAAGATCAACAAGGATGCCAAGAGACTTGCCGCAGGTGAATACGGCATCGTTTTCTCGGGCGGACACTACAGCGAGCTCGTCGATCTGACCGACACGCTGACGAAGGCGTCCATAGAGCTCGAGAAATCAGACATGCTGCAAAAGGACCTGGTTGCCAATGTCTCCCACGACATGAAGACTCCGCTGACCATGATCAAATCCTACGCGGAGATGATCCGCGACCTGTCCGGCGACAACCCGGAAAAGAGAGAGGAACATCTGCAGGTCATCATCGATGAGGCGGACAGACTGAACGTCCTCGTCAACGATATGCTCACCATGTCAAAGCTGCAATCCGGCAAGCTCGCCCTGGAAAAGAGCGTCTTCAATCTGACCGAAACGGTCGAAGGCATCCTCCACACTTACATAATTCTGGAGGAGGAAAACGGATATCATTTCGTCTTCCAGTGCGATAGCGATTACACCGTGAACGCCGATGAAGAAAAGATCAAACAGGTCATCACGAACCTGATCAACAACGCCGTGAAGTTCTGCGGCGAAGACAAGACGATCATCGTCTCATTAAAAAAACGCGGCCGCCTGGTTGCGTTCCGCGTCGAAGATCACGGTCCGGGAATCGCTCCGGAAGAGCTGGAGCATATCTGGGAAAGATATTACCGTTCCAGCACCAATATGAAACGTGAACAGGAAGGCACCGGTCTGGGCCTCTCCATCTGCAAAGAAATTCTGACGCTGCACAAAGCGAAGTTCGGCACTGACAGCACCCTCGGCGAGGGCAGCCAGTTCTGGTTCGAACTGGAGTGCCAGAAGGTCGAAAAGCGCAAGACGAAGTAGCCGGCGCGCTGCGGCTATCGAGATTTCGCACCGCAATCGTCGTGATCGCACGCCGCGTGACTCCGTGACGCGGTCGCTAGAACAGTTTCTTGGCTTCTGCGATGTTGCGCAGACCGATGATCTCTATATTTGAAACATCAAGTGCTGACGCACGGCTCCCCGCGCGCTCAGCATTTTTGATTGGGAGCACAATACGCTCGAACCCGAGCCTTTGTGCCTCCTTCACGATCTTGTCGCTGTTCTGAACCGCTCGCAGATCGCCGGTCAGCCCGATTTCT
>JAFRVY010000039.1 GCA_017438285.1 Bacillota bacterium | reverse complement strand
TCTTCGATCTGCTGTTTGCCTTCGATTCCAAGCTTCTTCTCCACTTCGATCTCAACAGGCAGTCCGTGGGTATCCCAACCGGCCTTCCTGTTTACTCTGTAACCCTTCATGGTCCAGTATCTGTTCACGGAGTCCTTCAGGGTTCTTGCCATCATGTGATGAATGCCAGGCTTGCCGTTGGCTGTCGGCGGGCCTTCATAGAATATGAACGCAGGCTGTCCTTCTCTGGTGCTCACGCACTTGCCAAGCAGGTCGCTTTCTCTCCACTTGGCTGACTGTTCATTCTGCACTTCTGCAATTGGTTTTTCTGATAAGTTTTTGATCATTTCCTTCCTCTCTTCCGGGGACCGTATGTAGTATAAAAGAAACGCCCCCAACATAATGTTAGGGACGATTATTCACCGCGGTACCACCCTAGTTACGGGACCATCATCCCGTCTCTCTATTGTGTTTGGCTCAGAGGTGATTTTCACTTGCCGCCTCACCAGCGCTCATCTCACCGCCGGCCTTCTTTCGCAAAGGCTTCGGAGCGCATCTCTGTAAGGATTTTACGCGGGGCTACTGTCCTCGTCTCAGCCACATATGTAATTGTTGCAGGTCCGCTGCAAAGGGCCTGTCTGCCATTGCGGACCACACCATGTAAGTTTACATGGAGACCCTTGAAAAGTCAAGCCTTTTGCGACGTGAAGACGGAAGCGAACTACACAGTTTTCCGACGATTTGTTATAATAATTCCAGAAATAATTGCAACACTTTGACTTTTATCGCGCACTTATATTATGACAGGCGAATCTCAGGTTCTAAAACATGGAGGATTTTAAGGAATGCAGGAACTGGAATTGATCAAAAAAGCCATGAATGGCGACCAGAAAGCGTTCTGCGACGTATACGATCTTTACAAAGACCGTATGTTTCGCTATGCCTTCTATCGTCTCGGCAGCCGGCCGGATGCCGAGGACGCCGTCTCTGAGTGCGTGCTCTCGATGTGGAAGCAGATCAGGTCACTGAGAAAGCCGGGCGCCTTTGCTGCGTGGGCCTTCCGGATCCTGTCTTCCTGCTGCGGCAAAGTCATCAAACGGCAGATCGACGACCGCAAGACGGTTTCCATCGACGATTACCGGGCGGAAGCGGCGGCTGCAGATGCGGCAGCGGACAGCTCAGACGCTGCGTTGGCTGTGGGCAAGGATCTTGGTCCGGGAAACGCCGACCTGGTCCTGATTCTGCGGGAGGCGCTGGACAGCCTGACCGAAGCGGAACGCAACATCGTCCTCCTCTCTGTCGTCGGCGGACTCAAAAGCGGCGAGATCGCCGAAAACACCGGCATGACACCGGGTTCGGTCCGCTCCAGCCTATCGAGGAGTCTTAAGAAAGTCAGGGGGTATTTAGAATGATAGATAACAAGGATTTTGATTTCGTAAAAGAAAAGTTCGACGGCGACGGCATCGAAACGCCGGAAAAGCTGTCGGCGGACAATATGATGAAAATGCTCGGTGAGCAGCCGGGCCAGACCGTCTCGCAGCGTGCGCAAAAGCCGATCAGGAAGCGCCCTTGGTTCAGACCGGTCGTTGCGGCGGCCGCCTGCGCGGCTTTGGTCGTCGGACTCGTTCCGCTGATGAACTTCAACCTCGGCAGCCAGCAGGGATCGGATGCAGCCTCCGGAGAACTCCAGTATTTCTCAAACTACGACGAGCTTACCAGCAAGATCAAGGCCATGAGCGAGGAGAACGGACATATTCTCTACAGCAATAAAGAAGATTCCGTTGCGCTGGGCAACGGAGACGCGGTGACCGAAACGGAAGATATGGCTGAGGCCCCTGCGGTCACCAGCGAGGCAGGAAATGCCGTGGGGCAAAAGCGTCCGGAATCCCACTCCGAGACTTATACCCAGGTCGAGGGCGTCGATGAAGCCGATATCGTCAAGACCGACGGCAAGTACATCTACTTCTCCTCCTATGAGGAGAATCAGATCATCATCGCCAGAGCTGCCAAAGGCAAAGCCAAACGCGTGGCTGCCATCGGTTCCAATAAGATCGGCAGTTATGTCGAGGATATGTACGTGAGCGGGAACAAGCTCATCGTCATCGGTTACGACAATGAGAAAGAAGACGAATTCACAACCGTCACAGTTTTTGATATTACGGATCCGGAGAAGCCAAACATGCTGCGCACATATTCACAGTCCGGAAGCCTTCTTTCCTCACGACTCATCGGCAGCAACCTGTGTCTCGTGACAAATGATTACATCTACGTTCGAACGCCAAGCGGGTTCATTCCTCGTGTTTACTACAACGACGAAATGCAGCAGCTTCCGATCGGCGACATCTGCTGCTTCCCTGGATGCACCCAGCCGGCGTACACCGTCGTCGGATGCATGGATATCTCTTCGGAAAAGTCCAGCCAGGATACCATCAAGACAAAGGCTGTTCTGGGCGGCTCTTCGGAGATCTACTGCAACAATGAGAACCTGTACATCACCGGCACCGTATTCAATAACAGCGGGTACGGCGATTACTGGAACAATGCGGATATCCAGACAAACATCCTGAAGGTCTCCATCAAGAACGGCAATGTGAAATACAAAAAATGTGCCCTTGTCCAGGGAACTGTGAACAACCAGTTCTCTATGGACGAATCTGGCGGTTATTTCAAGGTCGCAGTCACTGACAGCGCAGACGGTCAGGACACCAACAATTTATACATCATGGACGAAAACATGAAGGAGGTCGGCTGTGTCAGAAACTTCGCACGAGGCGAACACATCGAAGCCGTCCGATATATCAAAGACAAGGCCTACGTGATCACCTACGAGCAGGTCGATCCGCTCTTCATCATCGATCTGGCGGATCCGACCGATCCGGTCATCGAAGGTCATGTCAAGATCACCGGTTTCTCCACCCTTCTCGTACCGGCGGGAGAAGATCATCTCCTCGGTCTGGGGTTCTCAACAGAGGAACTGGAGGACCCTGAGATCGACATGGAAGCAACTGACGGCGTCAAGTTCTCTCTCTTCGACATTACCGATCCGTCCAACCCGACGGTCGCTGATGCAAAGGCTTTCCGCGGCATGGAAAGTGAGGTCCAGTACAATCACAAGGCTCTGCTGGTCGGTCCGAATGCATCCTACTACGCGATTCCGTTCTATGAGTACAGTGATGACTCTGATATGGAAACGAACGGCATTCTCACTTTCAAGGTACAGAACGGCAAACTGGCAGGCTTCCACAAATATGAGACAAGCGGGTCCGTCATGCGCTGCATCTACATCGGCGACTATATCTACGGCGTTTGCGATGATGACAGCATCGAAGGATTCAAGGCACAATAAAGCGCCGCAGGAGTGATCCTGCAGCGCTCAGGTGTTCGCTCGATATTACAGGAGGTCAGACATCTCGTAGAGACCGGTCTGGCCTTCTTCCAGTTTTTGACCGAGATAGAGGGCAGCATCGCAGGCGCCGGTGGCATAGCATCTCCAGTCATAGGCGTCATGGGTGATCTGGAACATTTCACCCTGGCATCCGAATATGACGTGGTGGCTGGACGGCGTGTTCCCTGCCCTGACCGAATGGAACGTGATGTCCTCATAGCCTTTGTTCTTCATTCCGTCAGCCATGGCCTGGGCCATCTCCTTGGCCGTGCCGCTCGGAGCGTCCAGTTTCGTGTCGGAATGGGCCTCGATGATCTCCATGCCGGCTTTCTCTTCAAGATAACCGGCTGCTTCCGCAAGCAGCTTTTTCATCACGGTAACAACATAAGACGTATTGGCGGTCTGCATGATCGGAATGACCTGGGAAGCCTTTGCAAAGGCCTGCAGCTGCTCTTCGCTGAAGCCAGTCGTACCGCAGAGATAGGCTTTGTGGTACTCCACGCACTTATCGAGAACCGCCATGCTCAGTTCGATGGCCGAGTAGTCGATGACCACGTCGCAGGTTTCGATCAGCGGCGTTCCGTCGTCTGTCAGATCTTCCAGATCTTCATAGACCAGCGCGCCGATTTCCTTGCCGACACCGGCGACCAGACCTGCGTCGTTTCCGATGTAATCTCTGCCCGGCGTACCGACGCATCCTACGACTTCTATATCGGCGTGTTTATACGCCTCCTGCACGATCAGGCTGTCCATTGTGCCTCGCGGTGCTGTTATTATTACTTTTAACATTCCTTCCTCCTGTCTGTGATTTCAAAAAACAGTTCCAGTTCTTTCAGTACACTTCTGATATATCCGCTCTCCTCTGGGGTCTTGGCCACCGTGAGCATGATGTACGGATCGTTTCCTCCGTGGAATTTGATCTTTCCTCCGTAGGACGTGACCAGATTCGGGATGACGCCGTCAGGGAATTTGGTGCTCTGCCAAAGGGAGAACTTGACCCGCCTGCCCTGCTGGCTGATCTCTCTGACGCCCGACCTGCCGGCCATGGTCCTGATTTTGGATATCTTGATGAGATTCATCGTATCCTTCGGGATATCTCCGAATCTGTCGAGGAGCTCATCGATGACATCGTCTTCATCTTCCTTGCTTGCGATCATGGCGATCTTTTTGTACATCTGCAGCCGCAGGATCTCATCAGTGATATATCTGTGCGGAATGAGAGCCGGTATCGGCAGTCCGAAAACGGTCTCGTCTGCCGCTGCAGCGTCCGCTTCTGTCTCGGGTTCTCCCGACTCCAGACGTTTCACCGCCTCATCCAAAAGCTTGCAGTAGAGTTCGTATCCGATGTTCAGCATGTGACCCGACTGCTCCGTTCCCAGGAGATTTCCCGCTCCTCGGATCTCCAGGTCCTTCATGGCGATCTTGAAGCCGGAGCCAAACTCGGTGAATTCACGGATGGCCTGCAGGCGTTTTTCCGCGATCTCGCTCAGGTTTTTGTCCCGCTTGTACATCAGATACGCATAGGCGATCCTCTCGGACCTCCCGACGCGTCCCCGCAGCTGATAGAGCTGTGCCAGACCGAACCGGTCCGCATCGAGGATGATCATGGTGTTCACATTCGGAATGTCCATGCCGGACTCTACGATCGTGGTGGAAACCAGAACATCGTATTCGCCTTCGGCAAAATCCATGATCATGTCTTCCAAAGCAGCCTCCCGCATACGACCGTGCCCCACTGCCACGCGGGCTTCCGGCACGAGCCTTTTGATCTCGCTGGCCACTCTGCTGATGGATTCGATCTTATTATGAAGAACGTATACCTGCCCGCCGCGCGCCATCTCCTTTTCGATGGCTTCACGAATGGTGAATTCGTCTTCCTCCATGACATATGTCTGTACCGGATATCTGTCTTCCGGCGGCTCCTCGATGGTGCTCATGTCACGGATTCCCGAAAGAGACATGTGCAGCGTCCTCGGGATCGGCGTTGCCGAAAGCGTCAGGATATCGATATTCTTACGCATCTGCTTGATGCGTTCTTTATGTTTGACGCCGAATCTCTGCTCCTCGTCGACGACCAGCAGGCCCAGGTCTTTGAACTGGACGTCCTCGGATAAAAGCCTGTGGGTGCCGATGACCAGATCGATCTCGCCCCGCTTGAGTTTCTTGAGGATCTCCTTTTGCTGTGTGGCGGTCCTGAACCGCGACAGCATCTCAACCTTGAACGGGAATCTTTCGAACCTGCCCTTGAGGGTGTAGTAATGCTGATTCGCCAGAAGCGTGGTCGGTACGAGAACGGCAGCCTGCTTGCCGTCGGAAACGCACTTAAAGAGCGCTCTGGCCGCGACCTCGGTCTTGCCGAATCCCACGTCTCCGCAAAGGAGCCGGTCCATCGGGATCGGCCGTTCCATATCCGTCTTGATCTCGCGGGTGCATCGCAACTGGTCATCCGTTTCCGTATATGGGAAGCTGTCCTCGAACTCCGCCTGCCAGACAGTATCTTCGGAGAAGGCGAAACCCTTCTCGTGCATTCTGGCCGCAGAGACCTTGATCAGGTCCTCTGCCATGTCTGTGACAGCGGCTTTGGCCTTTGCTTTGGTGGCCTTCCACTCGCTTCCTGATAGCTTGTTCAGACGCGGAGATGCGGAATCCCCGCCGATGTATTTCTGCAGCATTCCCAGTTGGTCTACCGGGATATAGAGCACGTCTGTGCCTGCGTATTTTACCTTCAGATAGTCGCACTTCACGCCCTGGACGATGAGCTGCTCAATGCCCGTAAATCTGCCGATTCCGTGGCTTTCGTGGACGACCAGGTCTCCTTCCCTGATATCCGCAAAACTCTTGATCTGCGCCGCTCTGGAGTCTTCTTTCCTTCGCGGTTTCCTGGTCCTGCGGCTGCCTCCAAAGATGTCGCCGTCCCAGAGGAAGCACTCCTTATCGTCGGTGAATTCCATGCCTGCAGTGAGGGTTCCCAGGACGACATGTATGTTTCTGTCCAGTTTTTCGATTTCGAGGAACTCTTTCATGTTGGCAACGCGCTCAGGCGTGCTGCAGACGATGGTGACATCATAACCGTTTTTGATATACCCCTGCAGATCGGACTTGAGTATGTTCATCATGCCGTTGTAGACCGGCGTCTGTCTGCATCTGACCTGTATCAGCTCCGTCAGGAACGGTGCGTTCTTGATGGTGCTGAGAAGCGGCGTAAATATGTATCCGTCTCTGCCGATCTTATCCGGCAGGTCGTAAAGTCTGTAGTAATCCGGTGTTCCGGAAAGCAGCGCAAAGTCTTCGCTGATCCCGCGGCCTTCGCTGATGATCGTATCGATATCATCTGCCCGCTCTTTTTCAAAAACTTCAAGGCTCTCCAGGATCCTGGCCGGATCGTCGATCAGAACGAGCGGCTTGTCCATGTAATCCCAGATGTACTCTGTCTCATCGTAAAAATATCCCAGGAACTTCTCCATGTACTGGAGATTGATCATATTCTCGGCGTATTCGATGAGCTGGTCTCTTCTCTGTCTCAGATTATATGCCTGCTCGGTTTTTTCTCCGGTCTTCTCGAGTCGGCGAATGCGTTTATCGTAGCTTTTGCGGATACGTTCGGAAGCCTTTGCGAACAGATCGTTCTCTTTGGTGATCTGCGCACACTGGGAGATGGTGATCCCCTTGAGATTTTCTGTGGACCTCTGCGTATCCAGATCAAAAACTCTAATGGAATCGATTTCCGTGTCGAAGAGTTCGATTCTGTACGGGTTATCCGCTTCCGGCGTGAAGATGTCGATGATGCCGCCGCGGATGCTGTATTCGCCGCGGCCTTCGATGACGGACATGCGCTCGTAGCCCATCAGCAGAAGCCTGTCCTTGAGAGCATCGATATCGATATCCTGTCCGCGGGTGATTTCTATGACATTTGACTGGAATGTAGATTTTGGAGGCAGTTTTCTGATCGCGCCGGTGACAGGCGCGATGATGATGCAGTTCTCGCCCCCTGCGGCCGCCTTGAGCACCTTCATTCTCTCCATGAGCGTGTCATTGCTTCTGGCTTCGTACTGAACGAGGCTCTCATCCTCCGGCGGCAGTATATAGATCGGGATTTCGGCATTAAAAAAAGAAAGGTCGCAAGCCAACCGCTTAGCCCTGTTCAACGTCGGCACTACAATCAGACTTTGACCTTTTTCTTCTTCAATTATTTTAGATGCGATACGGGCGACGCGGCCTTCGGCAGCGCCCGCAATGTTAATCATCCCCTGCTTCATCTTCTTTTTTCTTACGGGTGTTGTATCTGTTCATGGCGATATCTATGCCGTTTTCAATCATACAGATGGCGGCATCGACGGCTGTGTCGATGGTTTCCTTCAGGATCCCGGCTTCCTTCTCGGTGATGGCACCGCACACGTAGTCCTTCCAGTCAACCGCATCCGAGCTGCCGATTCCGATTCTGATTCTCGGGAACCCATCATCCTGAAGCTGGTAAATCACAGACTTCATACCGTTGTGGCTTCCGGAACTTCCTTTTTTTCGGATACGAAGTGTTCCCGTTTCCAGATCCATGTCGTCATAGATGACGAGAAGGTTCTCGATAGGAACTTTGTAGTAGGCCATGACCTCACGCAGAGATTCCCCGCTGAGATTCATGTATGTCTGGGGCTTGACCAGAATGACCTTTTCTCCGGCTATGATGCCTTCGCCGATGAGGGCCTTGTGCCTGATCTTTCCTACCTTGATGCCGCATCTGGCCGCCAATGCATCGAGGGCCAGGAACCCCATGTTATGTCTTGTATTTTCATATTTTCTTCCTGGGTTTCCCAGTCCTGCAATGACGTACATTTAATTTCCTCTCGATTAATCAAACAGTTTGCTGATCGAACCGTTGGTGTGGATTCTGTACAGCGCTTCTGAGAAGAGCGGAGCAACTGATAGGATCTTCATCTTGGCCAGTTTCTTTTCTTCACTGATCGGCATGGTGTTCAGGAGAACCAGTTCCTCGATTGCCGAATCTTCGATTCTCTCGATGGCCGGTCCGGAAAGTACTGCGTGAGTTGCGCAGGCCTTAACACTCTTGGCGCCCAGTTCCTTGAGCGCGTTTGCCGCATTCGTGATCGTTCCTGCGGTATCGATCATATCGTCTACGAGGATGCAGTTTTTGCCTTCGATATCACCGATGATGTTCATGATCTCGCTGACATTTGGTTTCGGTCTTCTCTTATCTACGATAGCGATCGGGCAGTTAAGCGGTTCCGCCATGTTTCTCGCCCTTGGCACGCTGCCGTGGTCAGGTGAGACGATGACCATATCGTCGATCTCCTGCTCTGCGAAATATCGGGTCAGCAGAGGAAGTCCAACAAGGTGATCCACCGGAATCGTGAAGTAACCCTGAATCTGCGCTGCATGAAGGTCCATGGTGACAACTCTGTCTGCACCGGCCGTCACGAGCATATCGGCGACCAGCTTCGCTGTAATTGGATCTCTGGCCTTTGCCTTTCTGTCCTGTCTCGCATAGCCGTAATACGGAATGACCGCGCTGATTCTTCCGGCTGACGCTCTCTTCATAGCATCGATTGTGATAAGCAGTTCCATGAGATTGTCATTGACCGGATTGCATGTCGACTGTATCACGAAGCAGTCGACGCCTCTAACCGATTCCCCCAGGTTGACACTGATTTCACCATCACTGAATTTCTTTACCTCCAGCTTGCCAAGTGGCTTGCCGATGATGGATGAAATTTCTTCCGCAAGCTCAGGATGTGAGTTTGCCGTAAAGATTTTGTAGCCGGAAAACATGCTGTTCTTCATAATTCTCTCCTCGTATTTGCTTGGTGTTAACTGATTCATTTATTTCTTGTCCTTCTTCAAGATCCCCTTCTTTTCTACCCAGCCTTCGCGTACGGTTCCGCGGGACCTGGCCACATAGAGCGCTCCGTCCGGTACGTCTTCCGTGATGGTACTGCCCGCAGCGATGTAGGCGCCTTTGCCCACATGTACCGGTGACACCAGATTGGAATTGCATCCGACAAAGGCTCCATCTTCAACGACGGAGCGGTACTTCTTGCTCCCGTCGTAGTTGACAAAGACCACACCGCATCCCAGATTGACATTGCATCCCACATCGGAGTCGCCGATGTAGGTCAGATGTGAAGCCTTTGCGCCGTCGCCCATGCTGGAGTTCTTGACTTCAACGAAGTCACCGACCTTGCACTCGTCGCCGATCTTTGAATTCGGTCTCAGGTATGCGAACGGTCCGACCTTGGTGTCTCTTCCCACCGTGCTCTCCAGTATTACTGAGCTCTGGATGTTCGTTCTGTCACCGATCTTCGAATCCACGATTTTGCTGTTCTGACCGATAACACAATCCTCACCGATGGTGACGTCGCCTTCGAGGACAACGCATGGATAAATGACCGTACCTCTGCCGATCTTGACCCCTTCGTCGATGTAAGCCATTTTCAGATCAACAAACTTGACGCCATTCTCTATATATGCGATGTTTCTCTCGATACGTTCTCTTTCGATCTTTTCGTATTCTTCGTATGTCATCTCTTAGTCCTCTATCTTCTTGTATTCTCTTGCGGTCTTCTTTGCCTGCGGTTTCTCCATCTCAAGCATCATCTCGCCGACCTTGTAGATGTCTCCCGCGCCCATGGTCAGCGCCATATCTCCGGGCTGTGCATTGGCGTAGACAAAAGCGGCGATCTCATCGAAGTCCTTGAAATAATATACTTCCTTGGAGCTGTCATGCTCCTTGATCTTATCCATCAGCAGCGTTGAGCTGATCTTGTGAATGTTCTTCTCTCTTGCCGGATAGATCTCTGCCAGAACGATTTTATCTGCATCGTCAAAGGCGCTTGCGAAGTCGTCCAGCAGAGCCAGCGTTCTCGTGTAGGTATGCGGCTGGAAGATGCACCAGAGTTCTTCGTGTCTCATCTTCTTGATGGCCGCCAGCGTGGCCTTGATCTCCGTTGGATGATGGGCGTAGTCGTCGATGACGCCCACATTGTTCTGCGTTCTGCCCAGAACGTCGAATCTCCTGTGGGTCCCCGTGAATTCGTTGAGCGTGCTGACGATCACCGCCGGATCCACGCCCAGAATGTAGCAGCATGCAAAGGCTGCAAGGGCGTTCAATATGTTATGCTCTCCCGGAATGGATAACGCTATTCTGCAGAGCACCTGTCCGTCATGATTGACATCGAACTGCGGCATTCCGTTGTTGCTGAAGCTGATGTTGCTGGCATAATAATCGCTGCCCGAGTTGAGACCGAATGTGACAGCATTCGGACTTCCCTCTATGACGCTCTTGACGAATGCGTTGCCGTCGTAAGCGATAACTGTGCCGTTTGGCGGCACCAGATGGGCAAATTTCTCGAAGGACCTGGCGATGTGTTCCACATCCTTGAAATAGTCCAGATGATCCGAGTCGATATTCAGTATGATTTCGACGCTCGGTCTGAGTTCCAGGAAACTGTCCCTGTATTCGCAGGCTTCTGTGACGAAAAAGTTCCTGTCACCCACGTAAACGTTGCCGTTGATCTCGTCCAGATTGCCGCCGACCAGAATCGTCGGCTGACGATTCGCGTGCTTGAGGATCAGTGAGATCATGGAAGTCGTTGTCGTCTTGCCGTGGGTCCCCGAAATAGCGATGCTGTGCTCATATTCTTCCATCAGGGCACCGAGAGCCTGCGCTCTGGTTATCGTTGGAATTCCAAGCTCTCTCGCTCTTGCAAGTTCCGGGTTGTCATCACCCACCGCTACCGTATATACGACAAGATCCGCGTCCTCTACGTTCTTGGCTCTGTGTCCAAGATATATCCTCGCGCCGTTGTCCAAAAGCTTCTCGGTAATATCGCTCTCTCGCATATCTGATCCAGAAACCTCATAGCCTCTGGACATAAAAATTTCTGCAACAGCAGAGAGGCCGATGCCTCCAATGCCTATGCAGTGTATCCTCTTATATTTCGACAAATCTATCATTTGTTTCCTCCTAAAATGGCAGTTTTAGTATACCATAGTTTACTATAATGTGGGCAAAAAACTACCTTAAAAAGCGGTAATGTGAATAGTTCTTCAATTATCAGAAAAGTGGGTATTTTTGCTTGTATCTGCTAAAGTGTTAGGGTATAATGACTATATCTGAAATACGGCATGAAAGGCGGTACACTATGAACATTACAGATGTTAGGATCCGCAAGGTAAACGATGAAGGAAAAATGAAAGCCGTCGTTTCAATAACTTTCGATGACGAATTCGTAGTACATGACATCAAGATAGTCGAAGGACAGAACGGTTTGTTCATCGCGATGCCAAGCAGGAAAATGGGCGAAGGAGACTTCAGAGATATCGCTCATCCACTAGTTTCTGAAACTAGAAACAAAATCAGAGATGCCATTTTTGAAGAATATGAGAGAGTTCTGGCAGAGAAGGAAGCAGAGAAGGAAGCTGCTGGCGACGCAGCGGAAGAGTAATCTGCGTGACATTAACTATATAACGCTAAATGGTAAGAAAAACACCACCGTACATACGGCGGTGTTTTTTTATCCAGATTTATTAAGCTGTGCAAAGATTGCAGGAAACTGTGTTTCCCTCACAGCTTTCGCATTTATCATCCAACCCTTTGTAGTCCTCATTCACGATGAAGAGCAGGCCTGCAACAGACTTCTCCGGCATGAGATAGCCGGTTTCACTGACAGACAGTCCCAGTTTTGCAAAATCACAGAGCGCCGGCAATTCCCGCATCTGACTCAGATCCATTCCATAAAGACCCGGCCCGAAGAACTCGCTCAGCAGATAATCCTCTGCATACTGGAATGCCAGTTCCCGCTTCAGCGATCTGACCAGTTCCTGTTTGACGGCCTCAACGACGGCCGTCCCCCAGTAATCCGCAAAGAGCTGCGCCATGATCCTATCCCCGTCATACCGGCAGTTCCCTGCCGTCAGCGCAAATACACAGACGCTCTTGATCGTCGCTGGGTCGATCTGCGCAAAGGCCTTGCAAAGCAATATATGGTCCGCGTCATGGCTGCCGCGCAGCGTCAGATATTCGCCCTCGAGCTTAAAATCGTCGTAGAACTCACAGAGAGCCTTTGCATTGATATTCGGTCGGATCGCCTCCAGCGCCTTGCCTGCTTCCTCACGCATGACTTCGCTTCCGCCGATCTGCGCCATCTCCTCAAAGGTCGTTCTCGCTTTCAGGATGCAGCTCTCCGTATTGTATTCGAATACTTTACTCCTACTCATTGTTGCGTTCACTCCCTTATTTCGTGAAATTGATATAGTCTAAAAACAGTTCTTGAAATGCCGGATCCGTCGCCAGTTCGACGTGCTCCGTCAGGTCTGCGATATGACAGATACGTTTCTCCTCCTGCCTGCTCACCAGCGCCATTGCAGTTCCCGTCGCCGCGGCGTTGCCGGCAGATATGATGTTCTCCTCGCCGATATCCGGCAAAAGCCCAGTTCTCAGTGCGCTTGCGATATTTATGCTGCTTCCAAATGCTCCCGCCAGGATGATCTTCGCAATATCGGACTCACCCTTTTCCGCATGCAGGAGCAGGGCTTTGATTCCCGCTCTGATGGCGCTCTTAGCCAGCTGCAGTTCACGGATGTCCTTCTGGTTGATGAAGACTGTTCTCTGCTCGTCGAGATATACCGTCTCGCTCAGCCTTCCGGTCTCGTCGATCCGTCCTGCTTCGAGCAGTTTCGCAGCCGCATCGATCAGACCTGAACCGCAGATGCCGACGGCTTTTGCCCCGCCGATGGTCTTCGCGGTGATTTCATCGCCGGCGACGTCTATTTCTTCTATCGCGCCCGCCTCAGCCCGCATGCCGCAGGAGATATTTCCTCCCTCGAAGGCCGGTCCTGCTGCTGTGGAGCATGCATAGAGTCTGCCGCCGTCGGAGAATACGATTTCGCCGTTTGTTCCTATATCAACAAAGATGACGATGCCGGTTTCTCCTACCGTCCTGTCGAGACGCACCGCGTCGATCCCTGCGGTGATGTCGCCGCCAACGTGCCCGGCGATCCCGGGCAGAACGATGACAGCAGCTTCTGCATTGACGTTTAGACCTGACGCTTCTCCTGTCAGCATCAGTTCCCCTTTATATGCAGGTGTAAACGGCGCTACGGCAAGGCTTTGTGGTGAATAGCCGGCAAAGATGTGCGACATGGTCGTATTGCCGCAGACCGTCACCCTGGCGATGCTGCCCGGGTCGGCTCCGGCCTTCGCGCAAAGATCCGCGATGAGGTCATCTGCGCACGACCTGATCAGGCCCCTGAGCAGAGGCAGATTATTCTCTCCCCTGCTGCAAAAGGCGATTCGCGAAATCACATCTCGTCCGAACTCGATCTGCGGATTCGGCGCCGATGCGGCGGCAAGCTGCACGCCGCGAGCCAGATCCCACAAAGTCCCCGCGACTGTCGTCGTGCCGATGTCGAGGGCCGCGCCCAATCTGTCCGTCCCCTTCTCAGGCACAAAATCCTGCGGATATAAAAGAACTGCCGGCTCAGGTCCGGCAGTTTTTACGGCATTATCATTTCTGAAGCATCTCCCGCATCCACTGCAGACCCCGCTGCATTTATACATTTGGTGCTCCTCCTTAATGATTGATATACCAGAAAACTGTGCCAATAATCCCTGCGATCGCCATGATCGGGAACAGTATGATTGCAATTCGTTCTCCGATAATATCTCTTCTCGTCTTAACGTACTCTTTTGCCTTGGCGTTTGGATCAAAGTGTACGCTGAATTTGTGAACATAGTTGGAAGAAACTGTTGCGTCGAACCCTTCCCAGCAGAGATTGCCATCATCTACGTATACGGTTCCAAACACCTCAGGATGGATGATCGGCACAAATGCCGGACCTCGAAGTCTGTACGCGTCAAAAAGACGGATCTCTCCGTTATCAAAATCAACTCTTATCGATCTGTTGTTCAACGCCTCTGCTTTTATGATCTTCGGGGCTTTCGGGTCGCTCATGGTCTACAGTTTCCTTTCTCCCACTAATATACTACAGCATTCCGCTCTAGTCTATGACCTGTTGGCTATTTGATCGTCAGTTCCTCTCCCGGCTGCAGGATCAGCCTGTTCGGTGCGTTGAACCTCTCTGCCCGCTCCATGCTGAAGTGACTCGGGTCCTTGGCATCCACGATGTGATATGGGATGTTGTGCTTTGCACCAACGGTTTTTGCGCACTCGGCAGCTTCATCAAGATCCATATTGTAGATGCCGTCGCAGCAGAAGAACGCATAGTCGATCTCATCTGCGGCGAGGGTTTTCATCTCGTCAGTCGTGGACGTGTCGCCTGAAACATAAAGTTTCTTTCCATCGCCGAAGGTCAGTACATAACCAACGCATTTTCTGATGCTGTGATTCTTATTGTTTCCGGCCTGCACCGCCCTGACCTTGACATAGCCCAGGTCGTAGTTTTTGGTCTTGAGAGCTTCCTTATGCATGATGACGCGGCAATCCGCAGTGCGGCTTTTGATCAGGTCCAGACACACGTGATCATAGTGATCGTGGGTGGTCAGGATCAGGTCCGCCGGCAGGTCGTATCCGCTTCCTGCAAAGGGATCGATATATATAACTTTGTTTTCGCCGGTCACGATGCGTAAACTTCCGTGACCCTGAAATAATAGTTTTACCTCGCTCATTTTTCGTACCTCTCTCGTATTATAGTATTCATCTCAAAATCGCAGTATAGTGTAATTCATATTCAGAACATACTGATATTCTACGGATTTTGCTAATTTCCTCATAAGGCCGTAGTTGTTCGTGATCAGCCTGGTAGTTTCTGTGTCCTCATCCAGCGCGATGCACTGACCGTCATCGATCATACAGAAAATCCCTTCTTGCGGTTTGAATTTTGCCATGATCATGATATTGACGTCATCCTGTTTCTGCGACTGTACCACGTAAGCTACCATTTCCTCCATACACAGCGCCATTCTGAAAGCGACTCTGGCGGAGCAGCCATTATCATCGGCAAAGCGGCGGATCATTCTGGATGCCTCGATAGCCTCTTCCGGTCGAACGCTCAGGTACAGCACCCTCTCAGATGGATCGCTTACCTCCTGATCTTTTTTCAGCCACCACAGGTATCTGCATTCGCCTACCGCAAATATCAAAAGCTCCGTCATCAGAAATCCCAGCCACAGAAACGGCGACGGCAGAAAATATCCGAGCGCAAAAGCAAAGACCGGCAGCGTTGCATTTCCTATTATAGTCAGTCCGGTCGCGGCCGCAGAGTCCTTGCGGTTGGCGAAGTACAGGCGGAGTAAGGAATTGATTCCCGCGAAAATGAAGTACAGCGCGAACAGTCGCAGTGACAGAATTCCGCCTTCCGGAATGTCTGTAACGCCGTTCAGACGATAGAACAATGCAGGAAATATTTCCACCACTATTGAAATGATCCCGACCAGAACGACAGTTACGGATATGCACTGTCTCATCAGGATTCTCATCGCCCTGGTGTCTCCCGCGCCGGCCAACAGTCCTGCCAGTGGGCGCATTGAACCCATGAGTCCCAATATCACTATATTGGCCACATTGAACGCAAAGAAACAGACGCCCTTGATCACGCCTCCCACATCGCCGAACTCGGACAGGATGACCCACATCACGAAATAATTCTGAAATGCCAGCATAAGCATGTTTGCGGCATCTGGGCATCCGCAGTACAGAACGTCTTTGATCTCTGCCCATCCGGCCTTTGCGCCCTGGCATCGGAATATATCGGTCTTTTTGATCATATAAACGATTGTAACTACGCAACGGACAAATGCTGCGCTGGCGGTACCGAGACCAATACCTGCTATCCCCATATGCATCGCTCCGGCAAACATCAGATCCAGCAACGTGTTCAAGATGCCTTCCATGAGGGACAAAACCATCAGCACCCGCATCTTTCCCGCGATCTGCAGCTGATAAGAGCCGACCGAGGATATGAGTCCGAGAGGCATGGCGATCATGATACCGGCGGAATATGCCCACGCCATGTCTCTGACCTCGGGTGTAAGATCATAAGAATGGATGACGGCATACATGATCGGGAACTGGACGATTGCGGTGAATAATGCAGCCGAGATCATCACTATTTTTACGGCTTTCTTTGTGCGGCGGATCGCCTCCACATCGTTTCTTCCCATACAGGTAGCCATGCTGGTTGCGCAGCCGGAAGCCACCAGCGCCGAAATGACGGAGATTATTACCATCGCAGGGAAAAAGATATTGATCGCAGCCAGCGCTTTCCCGCTGATCATATTACCTGCCACCAGTCCGTCTACGGTCGCCAAAAGAAACACTGACATATTCGTCAGAATCATGACAGGAATATATTCCTGCAGTTTTCTGCTCGTCAGCGTCCCCTTTCGTCGGAAGACTATTTCCATGTTATTCGGTTCTAAAGCGTAATTGTTTTCAATCATCAGATCATATCAGAATAGGAGCCTTTGCTGTTCGGAATCGGCACTACTCCTACAATACTTTTTTCCACTGTCTGGAACCACGGGTGGACTCTGCCCGATACCGCGTATCGGTAGCCCTTGGCTCTCATGGCCTTCATTCCCACCAGGCCCAGGGCGCGTGAAATGCCCATTCTGCGGGCGGATGGCAGGACGCCTATCGGACCGGTAAAGCCCTTTGCCGGCGTATCGATGGCAAAAAACCCAAGCAGTTCTCTATCTTTAACGGCCACGAAGCAGTCCCCGTTCAGGATGGACGGTAGACACTCATCAGCCCATGTGGCCGCAAAATTATCTTTGATAAAGTTATATACTTTCGTCGTATTCATAGGCATGACCTGTTTGATCTGGACACCCTGATCGGTCATGCGCTGCATTATTGCAGGATCGTCGTTGATCTCGTACAGTTTCGCCAGAAGATCCGGCGCCTCCGACAGGTCGTACGGATCGATCTTCAGGTAGCATTCCATGCACTTCAAATCCTCGCGCTTGAGCATCTGAGCAGCGCGGAAGCGGTTCAGCGCCAGTGTCATCGGTGGCTGCTCGCTCTGATCCTCATGGAATGCAGCCAGCTTGAGTTTCTCTTCCTCCAGCCCCGTAAGATCCACGTAATGTGTTGGTTTATAGAACGGCGCGTTCACTTCGTATGAAAAGCACTCGGCCTGAGCCTTTTGCTTCTTGATCGCCGTGCGGCAGATCTGCACCGCCGCTCTGTGATCCGGATGCAGGCTTTCTATCCACGGAAGAAAGATCTTCGTGTAGACGGTAAAATCGATCTCATCCGCAGCGTCCTGGTGCTCGGCGAGTTTCGTATCTTCAACGCCTATCCACTTCCATGAACGCGGCTTCACATATTCCATCTCCGCCTCGAACTGTCTGCGCCTTACTTCGGCTTCCTCTTCTATGGTGCGGCCCGGGTAGCCGTGGCTGCCGTCGGTCAGCACAAACACATCCGTCCTTTCCGGAGCCTTAAGCAATGCCGCAGCCACTCCCAGGCACTCGTCGTCAGGATGTGGTGCGATGATGGCTATTCTATCATCAGGCTGAAATATGATTTCTTCTCTCATTTCTTATGTTCCTCCATGTACATTGTGAGAATGTAATCATCCAGTTTGATCGTCTTTCTTATTTCCTGTAAGATGACCGACAGTCCCGTCGGGTTTTCAAACCAGTCATCAATATGGGTGTTTGGCCCAAAGGCCGGAAGCCAATGGATTTCTTTTCCTTCAAAGGCACCCGTCTGTCTTGCAAGTATCTTCGTGCGCGGGATATGGAAACCGCCGGTCATGATGCCGATTTTTTCCGCCTTTATCTCGTGGACGACGCCTTCGGAAAACTCCAGATTCTGTTTCGTATATTTCGCTCTGTTTTCCAGATAGATCTGGGACTCCGGCACGCCGTGCTTTTGCAGATATTCGGCCATGAACTCCGCCTCGGTCTGCCTGCCGTTCAAGTGGATATTTCCGCCACTGACGACAAACCGCAGTTCAGGGTTCTTGTAGAAAAACGGCAGGGCCTGCGCAGCCTTGTATTCGCAGTTGGTACTGCCCAGAATGATCAATGTATCTATAGGAACGTCAGGGTCAAACTTGCCGCCAAAGACGATCTCGTTGATCCTCGGCAGATTTTCTTCCCTCTCTTCCGGATGTTCACCGAAACGCTCCAGCGTTCTTTCAATTTCCGTCGACAGATCGTATGCCACGAAATCCATGCGCTCTTCATGATCGGTCCCCTTCGAAAGATTCAGGAAACACTTCATTTTTTCTAAGTGAAGCATCAGGATTTGATCAAAGTAATGCGGCACATATTTGTTGGACATGGACTCATTGCTTCGCTGAATATATCTCAGTGCTATCAATGAAGATGTAACGATAGTTCCGCAGTACGAGAGGAAATAGTAATTGAGCAGACGGTCCTCACCGAATGCGATATCCTCTCGGAATCTCAGCTTATGTTCCTCCAAAATGCTCCTGCGGTAAAACTTGTTGCAGTTTGAATAGACCAGAAGCTGTCTCGTCCTGATATACTCATCCGCAAAATCCGATGCGGTTTCGTAACGGTGATCCCGGACGGTCCAGAATTCGCTGTTTCCCTGCAGGTGAACGCGCTCGATCCCAAAGATGTACAGGTCCGCGCCTTCGTCCATCAGGGGTCTGCTCTGCTCGAAGAAATCATCACGTATACAGTCGTCACAGTCCATGAATGCCACGAACTCTCCGGTCGCCATATCGAGGCCAGTATTTCTCGCAGCAGATGCGCCTTTGTGCTCACCATAAAAGATATGAACGTTGGCCTGGCGGCCTTCGTAATCCGCAAGCCTTTGCACGGTCCCGTCGGTGGAACCGTCGTCTACGATGATCAGCTCGTAGTCGTCCGGCAGCTGGCGCAGAATTGACTCGATTCCTTCGTGAACGAATTCCTCGCAATTATATGTAGGTATTATTATCGACAGTAGTGTTTTCATATCCAATATTTTATCACAGTATGCAAAAGCCTGCACCCGTTGAGCATGGGTTTACGGTGTGGTATTATACAGACATGATCCAGAAATATGAAGAAAACTATAATTCGGCATTTCAGAATGCCGTAGAAACAAAAAAAATCTATCTGGCGGATGCCCTGGAGCGGGAGTCTTCGTCCCTGCTCGACCGTCTCGATCTTAGTGACTGGGACGAGGAGCAGCGTCAACTGGCATATGAGCAGGAAGTGCTGCCTTATTGGAAAAAGTTCGGACAGTCTCCGAAACAGATGTGGTTTGATCTGTACGGCTCCCGTGATCACAGGATGGACCCGCGTTTTATGCCTGCAGATCTGTACTATAACGACATTCTGCCGTATATGAACAACGGGATGCAGCAGCACGGTCTCATGAATAAAGGCTATCTGGACTACCTTTTCAGCGATGTGAAGAGACCTGAAACGGTCGCCCTGAACATCGAAGGCGTCTACACGGATGCGAAGAGGAACATTATCAGTGAGGACACTCTCATCGGTCTGTGCCGTGAACGCGGAGGCACGCTGTTTTTGAAGCGCTCCACCGGTTCCAAAGGCGGCAAAGGCATAACTGTTTTTGAACCTGATTCATGCACGGATGAGGATATTAGCGGTATCTTCAGAGATGCCGGTTCTTCCTTTATCGTTCAGGAGCAGATAAAGCAGCATCCGCAGATAGAAAAGATCAATCCGTCTTCCGTCAGCACTATCCGTATCCTGTCACTCCTTCTGGATGACAAGGTGTCGGTCGAGAGCGCGGTGCTTCGCGTCAGCAGCCCTGACATGCCGTATGTATCCATGCATGACGGCGGCTTCTATGCTGAGATACTTGAAGACAGAAAACTGTATCCGAAGGTTTACGACAACAACGGAGCATGGATCGATCAGAAGAATGCGCCTTTTGACGACAATTTCATGGTTCCTTCCATGGATAAAGTTTGCGATGAAGTCAAGCGCATCCACCCGAGGATGGCTCATTTCAAATGCATCGGCTGGGATTTTGCCGTCGATGAAGACGGAGATCCGATCCTGATCGAATTCAACATCTTCCCGGGCATCGACTGTTCACAGCTTACCTGCTGCAAGCCGATCTTCGGCGATAAGACCGACTGGATCCTGGAGGACTATTTCCTGCACCGCACATGGGAACAGAACCACCGCCAGGACGTACTGATTTATTGATGAAAATGATTACTATAGGTAAACCATATATTACAACAGAAAATGACACGACATACCTGCGGGCACCGGTGCACATATCAAAGGATACGGTCCGGGTATATCTCGAAAAGACCGCTCCTCTGAAGAACACCGCGTGGCTGACGGCCTTCGATTATCCGCCGGCCGTATGGCAGGATGAAGACTGCAATCTGTGGTTCTCCGCCCCTTCGCAATATGCGGAGTATCTGTCCACGGAGCGCAGCAACGCCTTTGTGATCGCAATGCTCTGGTACGCCATGATCACCGAATCTGACATACGTTTCGAAGCGCCAATGTCCCGCAAGCTCTATGACGGGCTTACGCAAAAGCTTATCCCTGCCCTCATGCAGAACCAAATACGGCTCGATGGGCCGGTGACCGGTGAACCGATCGAGTGCGCAGGGGGCGTGCTGACAGGAATGTCCTGCGGTGTGGATTCACTCTATACGCTGCATTGCTACGACCGTCCGGACACGCCAGGAGGCAAGCGACTCACACACCTAGCATACTATGACTGCAATTATCTGCTTCCTTTTCTGGAACCGCCTTACGACATCAACGCGATCTACAGGGAAAAGGAACAGGTTTTTTCGCACATCATCGACCATGCGAAAAGCATAGCAAATCATCATGATCTGCCTCTGATCGTCATGAGGTCAAACCTGGATGAGGATTTTTACAGAGGCGGCAGAATCTACGGATCCATGTACAGATTTCTGGCGTGCACACTGGCTCTGGAGCCTTTGTACAGTACATATATCAGTTCATCGTCCGGTCACGACAGCAATATGGTGGAAGCCTCGCTGACTGTACCGACTCAGCATTATGAGGGGCTGCTCTGTGACTGCTGTCAGACGGAGACTTTGCATTATGTTACAAGCGATGACGCATCCAGGCCGGAAAAACTGGAAGCACTGGTCGACGATGAAGACGTGCAGAAATACGTCGCCGTCTGCTACGATACCGGCCCGCACGGGGAAAACTGCGGCAGATGCTATGCCTGCATGAAAACGATGATCCCTCTCGATATCATCGGCAAGCTGGATAAGTTCGAAGAGAGTTTCAATCTTAATAAATACTATTCGGAGCGCGAAGATGTGTACAAGGATCTGATTCTTTTCTCGCAGCGTCCGGAGGCGAGTTCTGCCAGAGAAAGCGTTCAGCAGATTTTGCAGCTGGCGAATAAATACGATAACGATGCCGGACGGCTGTTCCGGTCAATATACGATGCGATAACGCAATAGTTCAAAAAAAGATTGCTAAAAAGAAAGAGAGTGAAGCAGTATGGGAATTGGAAACACCTTAAACAGACTGCTGTACAGCATGTCCCTCAGGACAGCGATCAACACAAAAAACAGATATCACAGAAACAGGATGGAAACCTCTAACCGTGCCCTGGCAAAATCTATGACGGATGGTTGGGACCTTAGATCGCGGGCGGAAGAATATATTGAGTCCGTACTGCCTTACTGGCAGCAGTTCGGCAGACAGCCCAGACAGTTCTGGTTCGAGCTTGCTGGCAGCCGTGAGCAGAAAATGGATCCGCGTTTCATCCCATCGGATCTATATTATCTTGAACTGCTTCCATACATGAATAATCTGCCCTTTCGCTGGGCTTTGGAAGACAAAAACTATCTGGAACTTCGGTTCCCTGATGTGAAGCAGGCGAAGACCGTATGCCGCAAAATCGCCGGAGAGTATTACGACGGCAATATGGATCTGATTCAGGAGACGGATGCGGTAAGTCTCTGTACGAAAAGCGGCGGTGAACTCTTCATAAAACCGTCCTTATACAGCGGCTTTGGAAACGGTGTCAGGCGATTTGACCCGTCCAAATGCGACGATGCGCAGATCAGGGAGTATTTCGCTCAGACCGGACAAAACTTCATCGTGCAGGAGAAGATAGTTCAGCACCAGACTCTGGAGGCGGTGAGTCCGAATAACGTTTGTACCATCAGGGTGCTGTCACTGTTTCTGCAGGGCTGCATCCACATCCCGCAGGTGTATTTAAGACTTGGAGCTTCCAGTTCGACCCACGTGGTGGTCGGTGAAGAGTACAATGCTGAGATCTTTCCGGACGGCCACGTTCACGCAAAGGCCTGTCACGACGAAGGCTACTGGATCAACGCCCACGATGCTGGCCTCTATGATGAAGACTTCGTTATCCCGTGCATCGGAAAGATGCTTGAGACGGTTCGCCGGATCCATCCGAGAGTCGGCCATTTCAAGTGGATCGGCTGGGACTTTACGATGGATCAGGATGGCGACCCACTTCTGATCGAACTCAATTCCACGCCGGGAGACCATGCGCAGAGAGTCAGCGGACGTCCCCTCTTCGGAGAGATGACAGACTGGATACTGGAAGATTACTTTCACCGGCGGAGCATGGAAGGGCTTCAGGCCCGCGGCTTTTGGACCGTCAATAAGGATATCCGCAAATATAGAGAATGATCCCGGCATTGCCGGGATCATCTTTCTTACTGATTCATGCGATTATTTGATCTTCTTTGTGATCTTCACCTTGCTCCATGCGCCGCTATAGAGGTCGCCATTGGCCTTCGTGAAGGCGCGGATCTGCACCTGGTACTCATTGTATTTGAATCCAACTATCGTACCTCTGGTGATCAGTTTCTGATGCTTTAAGTAATACCATAATAAGGTTGTCAGGTCCACATAGGCGAATGTCTGAACCGGTTATATGCCGGTTTATATCAATCCTGTTCCGTACTGTGAACATCCTCAAATGTCATTGTTCCAAAACACTCAGGTTTGTGAAAATTGGGTTTCTCCGTGTTGATCGGCTTCCAGGCAAGAAAATGCTTGGTCACAGTATAATTCCCACATTTGTACATGTTCGCCTTGATGTCCCGATCAAATGCATAATCCTGGTGAAACAATCTGATGAATTTCAACGGAATCCTGTAAAACACTTCCCAGCCGTCATCTGTCTCATTCGTGGTGACAGAGAAGTATTCTTTCCCATTTTCCTGTACGATGTCAAAGCGTTCTTCTTTCCCATATTGGATGCACATACATCCATTGGGATTGATCTCGAAATTAAAATAGTTCTCTTCGCCTTCGATCTGAAAGAAAAACTCGAGACAGCTGTCGCAGCACACAGGCGACAAAGGTTCTGTATACTCCGCTCTGATATTTTCCTCTGTCGCGCGCATATGGAGATACAGTCCATCTTCATCGTAGTAAAGCTGTCCTTCTGCCTGAATTCCCGCATCCGGCAGCCATAGTACATGATCTATCTTCAGTACTGGTATCTCACTCCAATTAATGCATCCACTGCGCTTGATTATGGGATAGGCTCTGTGATTCATTATGAAATTCTCCCGTTGAGTGCGGATTGTAATTGTCCGAAAAATGCTGTCTTATCGTAATCATTTTAGCATGACCAAACAGAAAAGGATACGGTATATCAAAAAAAGACGAGCATTCGCTCGTCTTTCGCTTTGGCTAGGGTAGCAGGATTCGAACCTGCGCATGACGGAATCAGAATCCGTTGCCTTACCGCTTGGCGATACCCCAACGCTATTGAATTTCCCTAAAAAAATGGGGTGGATAGTGGGATTCGAACCCACGCATAACGGAGCCACAACCCGCTGTCTTAACCACTTGACTATACCCACCACATTATTTAGTTGCTCCAAGTGGAGCCTCCCATAAGGGATGGAGGCGACACCCGGATTTGAACCGGGGAATAAAGGTTTTGCAGACCTCTGCCTTACCACTTGGCTATGTCGCCATAAAGGGAGAGGTCTCTAAACTTCTCCCGGTAAAAATTGGCGATCCGGAACGGGCTCGAACCGTCGACCTCCAGCGTGACAGGCTGGCATTCTAACCAACTGAACTACCGGACCGCGATTGTTTTTGGTGGGCGCTACAGGGCTCGAACCTGTGACCCCCTGCTTGTAAGGCAGGTGCTCTCCCAGCTGAGCTAAGCGCCCACTTTGGTAGCGGCGAGTGGAGTCGAACCACCGACCTTCCGGGTATGAACCGGACGCTCTAGCCAACTAAGCTACACCGCCACACACGACACACCTCTGCGCCGTCGCAAAAAATATATTAACATTTAGCACTATGCTTGTCAAGGTGTAATATCCCTTTTCTACTTGTTTTTCATCTTATCCAGCATGAAGTTTTTGATATATTTGGCAGACTCTGTTTCGATTTCGATATCATCGTCCGCAAGGGTCTTCGTTACCTTGATTCCAGACCTTTCGGCCGCATCTGCAAGAAGTCCGGCAACGTACTTCGGGTTCTTCGTGACGAACGGTCCCAAACAGCTGGTGAAAATCACGTTGCCGCGTCTTGCGCCCTCGTCAAAGCTGCCGTGGTTGCCTCTACCATAGATGATTGTTCCCAAAGGCTTTTGTCCCGCATGGAGGAGAACATCGGCCACCTGGATCTGGTTGCCGATTACTTCCTGACCATCTTCGGTCTTAAACCAGATGTCATCGCCCCATACGGACGCGCGCTCTTTCCACTCCATATCGAGGAGTCCAAGGCCTTTCACGACCGAGCCGTCAAGTTTCTCCGTATACTTCGCCAGGATCGCACCGCTGCTTGCGGTGGCGATGATGTACCCGCCCCTTGCTACATAAGCATCCAGCTGGGCACGCTGCCTTCCCATGGCCTTTGCCACGTCGCCGGCGCATTTGAGTTCTCCGCTGTTCAGATAGATCATGTCGGCCCAATCATATGGAATATCCTCTTTCATGCTGTCCCAGCGTCTGATTTCAACTGGAATATCCAGCATGTTGCAGATGTGCATGAGTCCCATGATATCGCCGCGCCCGCCGTGAATGTTCAGAACATCCGGATACAGCCACAGGATATGTAAAAACCTGAATCCGTTGCTGCCGGAGACTTCCGTCTCATTGCTGATCTCAAGCCTGTTTCTGTCGGCATCACTTCTTATTCTGTTGAATTTCTCAAAGTTATTCATATCATTCACCATTTACATGTGAGCCTTTGCATATTCGGCCAGAGACTCGAATTTGTGCAGCCAGGTAATCAGATACACGTTGTTGATATCGTATTTCGCCAATTCATCGATGATCGCCTTGTCGTCATTGGTCGGAAGAATCGTGAGCTTGTCCGGATCGAACCCGTCATAGAGCATTCTCAGAGCTGCGTCATAGGCAACAGTTCCCGAGAAACAGATACATCTTCCCACGTTGGATGCGATCAGCCGTCTGAAATCGCAGTCATATGTGTAGAAGGTGTTCGTGTAATGCGGATCGAAATCCACAAGTTCATCGAGCCCAAGCAGGAAGAGTTTCTCTTCCGGATCGTCTGCGATGACATTGATGGCAGACTGCACCGTCTCAGGGTTCTCCTGCTTCATTCTCAGGTATTTGATGGTCTTGCCGCCGGCCACGATGTCCTCCATCCTGCCGCCGACATTGACGAAGTCCTCAAAGGCCTTGCTGATCTTTCCCTCCGGAATGTTGAACTCTCTGGCCAGTGCCAGCGCGCCCACATAGCAATAGAGGAAATACGGCGTGCTGTACTTGAAATCATATGCAGCGCCGTCTACGCAGAATGTCTTGTTCTCAAAATCGACATCATAGGCCTGATAGTCGTTCTTCGCAGCGCCGAAACCGCAGCTCGGACAGTGGAACGGGCCGATGTTGTCGATATTGTATTTGTCGAAAACGATCGGTTCGTGGCAGACCGGACACGGCATGGTCACCGAGAAGAAATCGTCCTCTTTATCGAAGGAAGAACTGTTCTTGTCGACGCCGTAAGTCACACACTTTCCTGCCGTACGTCCCAGGCTCAGAGCGTTAGGCTCATCGCCGTTGACATAGAGCGTCACATCGTCATCCAGCGCCGATGCGATCTTTCGCCAGATGATGTCCGGTTCACCGTTTCTCTGCACCTGATCCTTCTGGATGTTGGTCACGCAGATGTGCTTCGCCGGCAGCTGTTCCCTGATGATCGGCAAAAACCTCTCGTCTGTCTCAAGGAGCACTACATCCGTCTTCAGACGTCCGCCGAGGCTGACGTTTTTCAGAAGCGTCACGACAGCTCCGCCGATGAGGTTGGCTCCCGCAAGATTGACGGCGGCCTTGATTCCCGCCGTTTCAAAGACATGAGCCATGAGATTTGTCGTCGTACTCTTGCCGTTGGTGCCCGTGACAAAAATGGTGTTGTCAGGGTCCAGTCCTTTGATATGGCTGATGAACGCCGGGTCTATTTTAATTGCAATAGAGCCCGGAAGATTCGTTCCGCGCCCTTTCGCCACAAGATTTATCCCGAAAGACAGTATCTTGGAAATATACAGTGCAGCATAAAACCTTATTCTGCTCATTTTAATCTCTCCGTTTATGTTTTTCGTTCGACTCGTTGATGCTCTCTATAAAGAAATCATTGAGTTTGCTAAACCCTCTGTAGAGGATCTCTTTTTCTTCGTCCGTGAACTCTTCGTTGATCCTTTCTATAAGCCGATCCGTGTATCGCTTGTGATAGGATGAGAATCTGCGTCCCTTGCTCGTCAGTTTGAGGAGCGTGACCTTGCTGTTGCCGGGTTTCGGGACACGCTGAATCAACCCGTGTTTTTCCAGCTTTTTGACAAGCGTCGTCGCTGACGGTCTGCTGATCTTCAGGTAGTCCGCCAGATCGCTTACCTTCGTCTCGTCCGGGTTCATCTTGAGGAATGCGATCGCGTTCCTGTCTCTGAAGGAGAAACTGGCGCTGCTGTATTTGCGCTTCGTTTCCTCCATCAGAAGCAGATTGTGATACGCTTCCACGATCTTCTTATTGAACTGATTCGAAAAATCTTTCATGACTACTCATACTTTCCAACGATGATGCTGGAATTCTGTCCGCCGAATCCAAATGCATTGGACATGGCATACTTCAGGCCTTCGACCTTAGTCAGTTCTGATACGTAATTGAGGTTGCACTCAGGATCCTTGTTCTCAAGGTTCAGCGTCGGAGCGACGAGACCTGTTTCCAGAGCCTTAACGCAGGTGATCACTTCCGTGATTCCGCCAGCGCCCATCATGTGCCCCGTTGCGGCCTTTGTCGAGTTCAGAACGATGTTGTCCGCATGATCGCCAAATACCTCGCGCACGGATTCGCTTTCCACGATATCTCCCTTGATGGTCGCCGTACCGTGAGCGTTGATGTATCCGATCTCCTCGAGACCGATACCTGCTGTCTCCAAAGCCTGTTTCATGCACAAAATCTCGCCTTCGCCGTCAGGTCTAGGCGTAACAGGATGATATGCATCGGTATTGTTTCCACAGCCCAGAATGTAGGCGTAGATTTTGGCTCCGCGAGCCTTTGCATGTTCTTCTGTCTCGATGACCAGAGCGCCTGCGCCTTCGCCAAGAACGAATCCGTCTCTATCCTTGTCAAACGGTCTGCATGCTCTCTTCGGGTCCTCGTTAAATACCGACAGTGCCTGTGCGCCTGCAAGAGACTGGATCAGGATCGTTTCTGTACCTGACTCGGCTCCGACAGCGACCATGGTGTCCGCCATGCCGCCATTGATCATCAAAGATGCCAGTGTGATGGCGTCTCCGCCCGATGCGCACGCCGTGTTCAGCGTCATGCTCGGTCCGTGGATGTCATTTGCGATGGCGATCTGTGAGGCACTGACGTTGCCCAGTGATTTCGGCAAAAATCTCGGTCCGACTCTCTTGAAAGCGGACTTGGTATACTGTCTCTCCGTCTCTGTGATGGTCTTGATGCCGTTCAGCGCGGTACCTACTGTGATACCCGTTCTGTACGGTTCAACGACTCCGCCGCTGTTCTCGATCGCCTGATTGGCTGCAACGAATGCCAGCTGCATGAATCTGTCCATCTCACTGGAAAGCTTTCGCGGCATGAATTCCTTAGCTACGAATTCCCTGCACTCTCCGGCAAATTTGACCGGCAGTTCCTCTGTGTCGATACTCGTTATATAGTCGATTCCTGTTTTACCGGCAATGAGGTTCTCCCAATACGCATCGACGCCGATGCCGATCGGCGTTACTGCCCCCATGCCTGTGATAACAAGTTTTTTGCTCATATGTGTGTCTCCCTAGGCTTTGATCAGTGCAAATGAGAACTCAGCCTTAACAGCCAGCTTTCCATTTACATATCCTTCGCCCTTTGCGAAATAGAACGGCGGCATCTTCCTGGTGATCTCACATGTCGATTCGAATGTGTCGCCAGGCTTTACAGGGTTCTTGAACTTGACGTCCTTAAGACCTGTAAACAGAGATGACATTCCCTCTTCCATTGCGTCCTGCAGCAGTACACATGTGGACTGCGCCATCATCTCACAAAGGATGACGCCGGGAACGATCGGGTTGCCCGGGAAATGACCCTGGAGGAAGAACTCGTCTCCTCTTACGTGGTACTTTCCGTGGGACACTTTCTTCATTTCACCGTCCTTACCCTCAACTTCTTCGACTTCCGCTTCTTCTACGAGAAGCATTTTGTCTCTATGCGGGAGGATCTCCATGATTTCCTGTTTATTCATCGGTTTTCTCCTATCTCTTCCAAAGACTAACCTTCGTACTTCTTGAATGCGATGCAAGCGTTGTGTCCGCCGAATCCAAGAGATGTGGACAGTGCGAAGTCAACGTCTGCCTTGCGTGCTGTAAGCGGCGTGTAATCCAGGTCGCATTCAGGGTCAGGATCATCCAGACCGATGGTCGGCGGGATCATTCCTTCCTTGATTGCCAGGATCGATGCGATGCCTTCCACTGCACCGGTTCCGCCCAGCATGTGGCCGGTCATGGACTTAGTGGAGCTGATGATCAGCTTGTAGGCGTCCTCGCCGAATACTTTCTTCAGTGCGATCGTCTCTGATTTATCGTTGAGCGGAGTTCCTGTGCCGTGTGCATTGACATAGATCGTCGATGCATCCGGTGATCCGCCTTCTACCCATGCGTCTCTAATGGCTGCTGAACCGGCCTTTGCTTCAGGGTCCGGAGCTGTCATGTGGTGAGCGTCGCATGTGGAACCGTAGCCGCAAAGTTCAGCGTAGATCTTTGCGCCTCTTGCCAGTGCGTGTTCTTCACTTTCGATTACCATTGCGCCTGCGCCCTCGCCAATTACGAATCCGCCTCTGTCCTTGTGGAACGGAAGACTTGCGCGTGTAACGTCATCGGTCATGTTCAGGGCCTGCATCTTGATGAATCCTGCAACGCTGGATCTTGTCAGTGCCGCTTCCGTACCGCCTGTGACCATAACATCGCAATAACCGTGTCTTACAGCTCTGAGAGCTTCACCGATCGCGTTCGTTCCTGATGCACATGCTGAAACTGCCGGAAGCGCCGGTCCTCTCATGCCATATCTGATGGCGATGGTGCCTGCTGCCATGTTCGGGATCATCATCGGAATGAAGTATGGAGATACGAATCTCGGTCCCTTTTCGAGGAGTTTCTGATATGTATCTTCAAATGTTTCGATTCCGCCGATTCCGGATCCGAAATATACGCCGGTCTTTTCCGGCTCGAAGTGACCTTCGATACCGCTGTCATTAACAGCCTGTGCCGCAGCTGCTACTGCCATGTGGACGTTGTGGTCAGACTTTCTGACATCACCCTTTTCCATCCAGTCCTTTGGGTCAAAATCCTTGACCTCTGCACCGATTTTTACGGCATAATCAGTCGTATCAAATCTGGTGATCGGACCGATTCCCAGCTTACCTGCGATCAGGTTGTTCCATAATGTATCTACATCATTGCCGAGGGGAGTGATTGCTCCCAGCCCGGTAACTACTACTTTTCTTTCCATAAATCTTACCTCTCACTACATTGCTATTCCGCCGTCAACCTTGATGACTTCGCCTGTTACATAGCTAGCCTTGTCGGATGCGAGGAATACGATTACATCAGCGACTTCTTCTGCGGTAGCCATTCTCTTCATCGGAATAGCATCAACCAGCTTGTTGTTCTTGCTCAGGTTCTCTGTCATAGCCGTTGCGACGAATCCCGGAGCAACCGCATTGCATCTTACGCCTCTGCCGACCAGTTCCTTTGCAGTTGACTTCGTCAGACCGATGACGCCGGCCTTTGAAGTACTGTAGTTCGCCTGTCCCGCATTGCCCATGATGCCGGATACGGATGAAACGTTGACGATCGCTCCGCCCTTCTGCTTGATGAAGAACGGTGTGCAGTGTCTGATCATGTTGAACGTACCCTTCAGGTTTACGTTGATAACTGCATCGAAGTTCTCTTCCTTCATCATTGCGATCAGTCCGTCTCTTGTGATACCTGCGCAGTTGACCAGAACATCGATCGTTCCGAATTCTCCGATAATGTCTGCTACTGCCGCCTTTACAGCCTCAAAGTCTGAAACGTCCAGTCTCAGAGCCTTTGCCTTTACACCAAAAGCCTCGATCTCAGAACATGCTGCAGCAGCATCTTCTTCTGTTCCCATGTGGATGATTACAATGTTGGCGCCTTCAGCGGCAAGTTTAAGTGCTGTAACTTTACCAATCCCCTGGCTGCCCCCAGTTACTACAGCTGTTTTTCCTTTTAACATTCTGATATCCTTTCTACTGTTTTTTCCAGACTTTCAACATCGCTGACGTTGAGAGCTGTAACTTCCTTAGATATACGGGTGATCATCGAGGTCAGGGCTTTGCCCGGTCCCAGTTCGATGAATGTGTCTACGCCTTCCGCGATCATGTTCTCGATAAGGGTCTTCCATCTTACCGGATTGATGATCTGCTGCTGGAGGAGATCTTTATAGTCTCCCTCATACGGAAGTGCTGTGCGGTTCGAATAAACGGGGATTTCCACTTCATTGACCTCGGCGTCTGCGAGGACCTTTCCAAATCCTTCGGCAGCCTCAGACATATATGGTGAGTGGAAAGCTCCGCTTACTTTCAGGAACCTTGCCAGTCCGCGTTCAGCCTTTACATCTTCTGCAAAGGCCTTGAGTTCTTCGCTGTCAGCAGCTACCGTAACGTTGCCGTTGCAGTTGAAGTTGACAGGATATACGTTCTCATATTTTGCGGCCAGCTCTTCGATTTTTTCGTCTGACAGCTTCAGTACGGCTGCCATACCGGTGTCGTGCTTCTCCGATGCGGTCTGCATCAGAGCGCCGCGCTCACCGACGAGTTTAAGGCCACTCTGGAAATCGAACGCCTTTGCATAAGACAGCGCTGCCAATTCCCCAAGAGAAAATCCTGCCGTACAATCAGCTTTGATTCCCTTTTCTTCCAAAGCAGCTGCTATAGCAAGGTCGACTGTATAGATACACGGCTGTGTGTTTTTGGTTTCTGCAAGCTCGGCTTCTGTGCCATCGAAGCACATTCTGCTCGTGCCCGGACGTACCTCGTCCGCCGCTGCAAAAACCGCTGCAGCCGCTTCACTGTATTCAGCCACATCTTTACCCATTCCAGGGTACTGTGCACCCTGTCCTGCAAATACAAAAGCGATCTTTCCCATAAGTGTTTCCTCCCTGATCCTATTCGCTGTACTGAGCCATTTCCTTGAGGACTCTCTCAGTGTCGCTCATAAGATCTTCAATGATTTCTTTACAAGTCTGTTCTTCGTTTACCATTGCTGCGATCTGTCCAGCCAGGAAGCAGCCGTTCTTTTCGTCGCCATCCACGACTGCCATACGCAGTCTGCCGGCAGCGAAATCATCCAGTTCCTGATCGGATATATCAGTGTACTCGATCTTTCCATATTCTCTCGCAAACTGGTTCTTGATGCTTCTAACCGGATGTCCCAGTCTTCTGCCTGTAACAACGGTTGCCGTGTCGCCTGCCTTGAGAACCTTTTTCTTGTAGTTCTCATGGATGTTGCACTCCTTGGCAGACAGGAATCTTGTTCCCAGCTGTACGGCGTCAGCGCCAAGTGCAAAGGCTGCAGCCACGCCGCGGCCATCAGCAATACCGCCGGCAGCGATAACAGGAATGTCGACGATGTCGACGACCTGCGGAACGAGAGCCATCGTAGTCAGTTCTCCGATATGGCCGCCGCTCTCTCCGCCCTCGGCGATAACAGCTGTTGCGCCGTTTCTTACGGCGATCTTAGCAAATGTAATCGAAGGAACCACAGGGATGACCTTGATTCCCGCTTCTTTCCATAATGCCATGTACTTCGCAGGATTCCCGGCGCCTGTGGTTACTACTGCAACTTTTTCCTCTGCTGCGATCTGAGCCACTTCCTCTACGAATGGGCTCAGCAGCATGATATTAAGTCCAAAAGGCTTGTCTGTAAGCTCTTTTGCTTTTCTGATCTGGGCTCTTACGTAGTCGCCGTCAGCATTACCTGCGGCGATGATTCCCAGACCACCGGCATTAGAAACAGCCGCTGCGAGCTCCGCATCGGCTACCCATGCCATTCCACCCTGAAATACCGGATACTTGATGCCCAGCATTTCAGCTATTTTACTTTTTTTCATAATGTTGCCGTCCTTCTGGCTTAAGCCTTACCTTCTGGTACTAGTTCATCTTTTCTTCTACGAACTTAACCAGCTCATCGATCGTTGCCAGATCTCTGTCAAGGTCAAGCTGAACGTCAAGGCTTTCTTCAAGCTTCATAACCAGTTCAACTGCATCCAGTGAGTCGATTCCCAGTGATTCAAAAGTTGATTCTGCCTTAATTTCTTCCTTGTCGCAATCCAGGTGTTCTGCAACGATTTCTGCAATCTGATCAAATAACATGTTTCTTACCTCTCTTTTTCTCAATATTAAATATAACGTGCTAAAATAACTAATTTGCGCTAAACAATTAGATAATCTAACTATTGGTAGTATATTAAATCCCTACATAAAAGTCAACTCTTTTTGACACTTTCTCAGCTCGTTGAATAGGATGCCGCAATATCGCGGCGACCATAAAAAAGAGGATGCTCCGCTGCAGAGCATTCTCCTCGTATCATTCCTTATTTCTATCATTAAAATAATTGCTATGCAGATGACCGGCTAGTCCTCCACGTATTCGATGAGGGATTCAAACTCCTCATCGGTGAGCGGCATCTTCTCGCGGATGATCTCAATGGCTTCTCTCGAAAAGACGTAATCCCCGTCGATGCAGATCCTAATAAAATCACTGGAGTTTATGCCCGACCTTCCGAAAGTCGTTTCCCCGCTGAGGATCTTGCGGTCATATATCTTTATGAATTTCTGTGCAAATGTTTCCATAGTCATATCCTTTCAATAGTTCACAATGTAATCACTGTCGTCAAACGAACACTGCCTGCACGAGAAACATATAACAGATGGTGCCTGCGCCGATGCTGAGAAGCGAATTGTGCTTCCACGCCTGCAGCGCGATGACCAGTGCAACCGCAATGGCCGATGGTGCCCAGCCGGATGCCGCGCTGAAGGTCACGTCCCTAAGGCAGTACACGCAGAGCATGCCCATGATTGCGTACGGCAGGACTTTGCCCAGCCATGCGACGTATCTCGGCGTTCCGCGCCCGCCGCTGAACAGTGCAAAGGGCAGAAATCGCAGCGCCTGGGTTACCAGCCCGCAGATCACGATCGTGATCAGAGCAAAAGCTGCAGCGTCAGTCATTCTGATCACCGCCCTTCTCAAATGGATCGATCGCTCTGCGCTTTGTCCGGATCAGTTCGATCAATGTCAGTACGCCTGTGATGCCGATCATGGTCGGAATCAGGAAGTGCTGCGGTCCGAATATGATTAGACACAGCAGACTCACGCCGACGCCCGTCAGGGCCGAGGATCTGTCCTTCGTTTCTGTCCACTGGTCGACGAAGATGCTGACAAAGAGCGCCGTCATGGCGAAATCGATCCCTTCCGTACTGAAGGCGATGACTGATCCTGCCAGTGCGCCGAGTGCGCATCCAATCAGCCAGTAACACTGATTGAACAGGGAAACAAGAAAGCTGTAGGTGTGTTTATCCATCCCCTCCGGCAGATTGTCCCGGCATACCAGCGCGTAGGTCTCATCTGTCAACGCGTAGATCAGATATGGTTTCTTCCAGCCTGCGCCTTTGTACCCGTCGATCATGGAAATACCGTAAAACAGGTGTCTGCAGCTGACCATGAGCGCGGTGACTGCAGACGCGACAAAGGAAGCGCCGCCCGTAATCAGATTGATGGTCACGAACTGCATGGCGCCGGAATAGATGAGGACGCATGCCGCGAGCACCCACCAGATCCCCATACCTTTGTCCACCATGATGATACCGAAGCCGATACCGATGAACACATATCCTGCCATGATCGGGATGCTGTCCACAAAGGCTTTTTTTATGACTTCACTGCTCAAACGCCTCATGCGTCTACGATGTCAATGTCCGTCGTTACGCCGAATTCATCCTTCAGCGGACCCATTTCAGCGAAATGGGCTGTCTGGCAATGAGCCTTCTGGTGGTCTCTGGATTCCCACTGCTCCCAGAGGAACAGGGTCGTATCCGAGTCCGCCGGGAAGAAAAAGTCGTAGCGGATGCATCCGTCTTCTGCTCTGGATTTATCGATGATGCCGCGTTCCTTGACAGCGTTGTAATAGCCGTCTCTGGCTTCCTTGCTCGACATCTTGTAAGTTACATGGAAATGAGTCATATTGGATCCCTCTTTGCGGTCCGGTCTGCCGGACCTTTGGTCATAGAATACAGAAGAGGCTCATATGGAGAGCCTCTTCCGGTAATAATCGTTTCAGCAAATTGCTCTTACTTGTTTCTGATTGCTGCCTGTGCTGCTGCCAGTCTTGCGATCGGTACTCTGAATGGTGAGCACGATACATACTGCAGTCCTACTCTGTGGCAGAAGTCGATGGACTTAGGATCTCCACCGTGTTCTCCGCAGATTCCAAGGTGAATGTTCGGTCTCGTCTTCTTGCCGAGTTCAACTGCCATCTGTACCAGCTTGCCGATACCGGTCTGGTCAAGGCTCTGGAATGGGTCGTCTTCGAAGATGCCCTTTTCCTTGTATTCCTTGATGATGTTGCCGGTGTCGTCTCTTGAGAATCCGAATCCCATCTGAGTCAGGTCGTTCGTGCCGAATGAGAAGAATTCTGCTTCCTGAGCAACCTCATCAGCTGTGAGTGCAGCTCTTGGAATCTCGATCATGGTACCTACGAGATAAGGGAATTCAACTCCTTCTCTCTCGAATACTCTGTTGATCGTGTCAACTACAGTCTTCTTGACGTCAGCCAGTTCTGTTACCATGCCTACCAGTGGAACCATGATTTCAGGAACGATGTCATAGCCCTTTTCTTTTCTTACTTCGATAGCAGCCATGATGATCGCCTCTGCCTGCATCTCTGCGATTTCAGGATATGTAACAGCAAGTCTGCAGCCTCTGTGTCCGAGCATCGGGTTGAACTCGTGGAGTTCTTCGGCCTTCTTAGCCAGTTTCTCATATGGCTTGCCGATCTGATCTGCCAGCTCGTGGAGTTCTTCATCAGTATGCGGAATGAACTCGTGGAGAGGTGGGTCCAGAAGTCTGATCGTAACAGGTCTTTCTTCCATGGCCTCATAGATGCCCTTAAAGTCGCCCTTCTGATAAGGGAGCAGGAAGCTGAGTGCTTCTCTTCTCTCTTCAACGGTGTCAGCCATGATCATTCTTCTGATTGCAGGTATTCTTTCTTCTTCGAAGAACATGTGCTCAGTTCTGCAAAGGCCTATGCCCTGCGCACCGAATTCGACAGCCTGATGTGCATCTCTAGGGTTGTCTGCATTTGTTCTTACCTTCAGGGTTCTGATCTCATCTGCCCATTCCATAACTGTTCCGAAGTCACCGGAGAGTTCAGGAGGTACTGTCTTGACTTCGCCCTTGATGACGTCGCCTGTAGTACCGTTCAGTGAGATGAAGTCGCCTTCCTTGAAGACGTCTTCGCCGATGCCGAGAGTCTTTGCTTCTTCATTGACCTTGATCTCTGAGCATCCGGATACGCAGCACTTACCCATGCCTCTTGCAACTACTGCAGCGTGGGAAGTCATGCCGCCTCTTGCTGTCAGGATACCTTCTGCAGCAACCATGCCTGCCAGGTCCTCAGGTGATGTTTCCAGTCTTACCAGGATAACCTTCTGACCATTTGCAACTGCCGCTTCAGCGTCAGCAGCGTTGAAGTAGATCTGTCCGCATGCAGCGCCAGGTGATGCAGGGAGTCCCTTTGTCATCTTTTCGGCTGCGTCCAGTTCTCTTCCGTCAAACATCGGGTGGAGCAGCTGATCGATCTGATCAGGTTCGATTCTCATAACAGCTTCTTCCTTGCTGATGAGTCCCTCTGCAACCATATCTACAGCGATCTTAACTGCTGAAGGAGCAGTTCTCTTGCCGTTTCTTGTCTGCAGCATGAAGAGCTTGCCTCTTTCAACGGTAAACTCCATATCCTGCATGTCTTTGTAGTGTTCTTCCAGCGTATTCGCGATCTTTACGAAGTCGTCATATACTGCAGGGAATGCCTGTGCCATCTCAGCGATCGGCTGCGGCGTTCTGATACCTGCTACTACGTCTTCGCCCTGTGCGTTAACCAGGAATTCACCGAAGATGGCCTTTTCGCCATTGACCGGTGATCTTGTGAAAGCAACGCCTGTTCCGGAAGTGTCACCCATGTTACCGAATACCATGGACTGTACGTTTACAGCAGTTCCGATGTCATCAGGAATCTCGTTGAGCTGTCTGTAAAGGATAGCTCTGTCAGTATTCCATGATCTGAATACTGCCATGACAGCTTCCATCAGCTGTTCCTTAGGATCCTGCGGGAAGTCCTTTCCGATCTCAGCTTTGTAGAGTGCCTTGTAACCGGCAATGATCTCCTTCAGATCGTCAACGTCCAGATCAACGTCGAACATTACGCCCTTCTTGTCCTTCTGTCCGTCAAAGATCTCGTCAAACTTGCTCTTTGAGATACCCATTACTACATCGCCGAACATCTGGATGAATCTTCTGTAGCTGTCATAAGCGAAACGAGGATTGTCTGTAAGTGCGGAAAGTCCCTCTACAGTTTCATCATTTAATCCAAGGTTCAGAATAGTGTCCATCATTCCGGGCATTGAGATTTTTGCACCGGATCTTACCGATACGAGAAGCGGATTTGACGCGTCGCCGAACTTCTTACCGGTAACGTTTTCCAGATCAGCCAGCTTTACATAGATGTCATCTACGATGTCCTGTCCGATGGTCTGTCCTTCGTCATAGTATCTGGTACAAGCTTCCGTAGTTACTGTGAAACCAAAAGGCACCGGAAGACCGATCTTGGTCATCTCAGCCAGGTTTGCACCCTTGCCGCCGAGAAGGTCTCTCATGTCTTTTGATCCTTCATTGAATGAATAAACAAACTTCTTCATTTTAGTCTCCTCTTAAAAAATGATTCTTTCTTCAATATATTTCCTAACATCACTTACAGGTATTCTTACCTGATCCATGGTGTCACGGTCTCTGATTGTGACGCAGTCATCCTCGAGTGTGTCAAAATCGACGCAGATGCAGAACGGAGTTCCGATCTCGTCTTCTCTCCTGTATCTCTTGCCGATGGAGCCTGCAGCATCGTAATCGACATTGAAATGCTTTTGCAGATCCTCGAAGATCTTCTCTGCAGGTTCGGAGAGCTTTTTGCTCAAAGGCAGAACCGCAGCCTTGAACGGTGCCAGTGCAGGATGCAGTCTCAGGACTTTGCGGACGTCTTCGTTGCCCTTTGCGTCCTGAAGGATCTCTTCGTCATAGGCATCCGTAAGGAAGGCGAGGAACAGTCTCTCCACGCCGACCGACGGTTCGATACAGTAAGGCACATATCTCTCATTCGTCTCAGGGTCCAGATAACTCATGTCCTGTCCGGAGTGGTTCTGGTGAGCCATGAGGTCAAAGTCCGTTCTGGAAGCTATGCCCCAGAGTTCTCCCCATCCGAACGGGAAGAGATATTCGATGTCCGTCGTTGCATTGCTGTAGTGGGACAGCTCTTCAGGGTCGTGGTCTCTGAGTCTGATGTTTTCTTCTTTGAGTCCGAGGGACTTGAGGAAGTCTGCACAATACCCACGCCAAAAATCGAACCATTCCAGTTCGCTTCCCGGCTTGCAGAAAAATTCCAGTTCCATTTGCTCGAATTCCCTCACTCTAAAGATGAAGTTGCCCGGTGTGATCTCGTTTCTGAAGGATTTGCCTACCTGGGCAATACCAAACGGAATCTTCTTCCTGGCAGTTCTCTGCACGTTCCTGAAGTTTACGAAAATACCCTGTGCGGTTTCAGGTCTCAGATAGATCTCAGCCTTTGAGTCTTCTGTAACGCCCTGGAAGGTTTTGAACATGAGATTGAACTGTCTGATCTTCGTAAAGTCGGACTTGCCGCATTCCGGACAGACGATTCCGTTCTCGCTGATGAACTCTTCCAGTTTTTCGTTGGACCAGCCGTCGACCTGTACGTCTTCCTGGCCCTGAGCCTTGAGATAGTCCTCAATAAGATTGTCAGCTCTGAATCTAGCTTTGCAGGCTCTGCAGTCGATCAGGGGATCGGAGAAACCGCCGACGTGTCCTGAGGCGACCCAGGTCTCCGGATTCATCAGGATCGAAGCGTCGAGTCCGACGTTGTATTTCGATTCTCTGACGAATTTCTGTCTCCATGCGTCCTTGATGTTGTTCTTCAGTTCGACGCCGAGAGGACCGTAGTCCCAGGTGTTTGCCAGTCCGCCGTAGATCTCTGAGCCAGGGAATACAAAACCCCTGTTCTTAGCCAGAGCTGTGATTTTTTCCATTGTGATTTCTGTCATTGCGAGCTATTATTCTCCGTCTTCTTCTTTTATTTCTTCTTTGACTTCTTCAACTTCCTTCTTTGCCTCTTCAGCAGCCTCTTCGATGGCGTCTTCGATCTCTTCCTTGAGGTCGTCTGCCTTCTTCTTGAAGTCGTTGATATCAAATTCGTTGATTTCCTTCTTAGCCTTTTCTGCCAGATCTTCTGCCTTTTCTCTGACTTCGTCAACCTTGTCCTTGGCCTTCTCTACGAAATCGCTTTCCTTGGCTTTTTCTACGAACTCGCTGTCCTTAGCCTTTTCGTAGTATTCCTTACCCTTTTCAAAGTACTCTTTGCCCTTTTCTTTCAGGTAGTCAGCCTTGTCGCTTCCTTTTTCGGCCATGTTTGAAACAGTATCTGAAACAGCGTCGCTGATGTCGATGATCGTTCCGTCAGTCTTGACGACTTCGATGACACACTTGAATCCGAATGCTGCAACCAGAGCAACTACGGATGCCAGCGGAGCGATGCAGATTCCGAGGATACCTACGTTAACAGGGATGTTGACGATCTTGTCGTCATCCTTCTTGATCTGGATCTTCGCAACGTTTCCTTTCTTGACAAGCTCCTTGAGCTTCGCGAAGAGTGCTTCTCCCTTTTCACCAAAACCTCTTGCTTTTTCGCCGGCGTTTACAGTCTCTTCGATCGAGATGATAGCATCCACTACGCTGCCGTCTGCATCTTCGAGAGCCTGTTTAGCTTCGGCATAGGTCACACCTGTTCTGTCCTTGACCAGTTCGATTTTTTCTAATGTAATCTCCATTTTTCTTCCTCCTTAAATGAGCTTTTCACTTTTTATGTTCGAGACGTCCAGATAGTAGGCAGCATACTCCCTGATCCAATGCTGAAGTTCCTTACCTGTTGTCTCATTCAGCGCAATATTTTCGAGTTTTTTCAGCGGCACTGCCGCAAAGTATTTTAATATGTCAATTATACCAAAAGCATCCTTGTAAATCAACGAATTGGGTTTTGATTTTTGGGCGCACTCTCCGCAGATAAACCCGCCGGATTCGATCCCAAAATAGGCGTCTCCTTCGCACTCGCTGCGCTTCTTGCCGCAGACGGTGCATCGGTCCAGTTCCGGGAACACGCCGGCCAGTTTGAACAGCTTCGTCTGATAGGCGAGCACCAGCGTCCCGATTCCTTTTTCACGGTTCTCCAGCAGATCGAAGAAATCCAGCAGCAGGTTGAAGATCCCCGGCTGAGGAACGCCCTCTTCCAGCACCTTCTCCGTAAATTCCAGGACGTACGCGCCGTTCATGTACTTGTCCACGTCCTCGCCGATTCCGAAATAGCTCCTCAAAACCTCGGCGCTGTTGATGTTGTAGCTGTTGGCATTCGCGAACAGTTCATACCTGCCGAAGGTAAAAGGCCGCAGCGCCAGAGAGCTTTTGCTCCTGCCCTTGTCTCCCAGACTGGTACCTGCGCTGATCTTGCCGTACTTCTTCGAAAACAGCAGGATCATTCGCCTGTTGTATGAAGTTTTGGTCTGTCTCAAGACGATGCCTTCAGTATCGGTCAGCATATGCTTCCTGTTCCTTATCCCCTATTCCTTATATCCGAAATTGCTCAGCGCGATATCGCTGTCGCGCCAGTTTTCCTTTACCTTGACCCATGTCTGCAGGAATACTTTCGTTCCGAGAAGTCCTTCGATCTCCTCGCGGGCGCTCTTGCCGATGCCTTTGAGCTTCCTGCCGCCCTTGCCTATGATCATGCCCTTGTGAGACTTTCGCTCGCAGTAGATGACCGCGCCGATGCTGGTCAGACCCTCTTCTTCCTCGAAGCTTTCGATCTCTACAGCAACGCCGTGAGGCACTTCATCCTGCAGATACATCAAAATCTTCTCGCGGATGATCTCGCTGACGACGAAACGCACCGGGTCTTCCGTGATCATATCCTCCGGAAAGTACATCGGTCCCTCTTCCATGAACCGCGCCGCCGCGTCGATGACATCCTGCACGTTCGTCCCGTCGATGGCAGCCGTCCCCAGAATTTCGGTGAACATCCCCAGCTGCTCATACTCGCCGTAGATCTCCGCGAACTCGTCCGGCTTCATCCGATCCATCTTGTTGATCACAAGGATCTTCGGCGTATCGGTCTGTTTGAGCAGATCCACGATATATTTGTCTCCCGGGCCTTTGCTCAGCGCATCGTCAACGATGAAAATGATCGCATCCACCTCTTCAAAGGTATTTGTCGCGGCAGATGTCATGTACTCGCCCAGTTTGTTCCGCGGCTTGTGGATGCCCGGCGTGTCGATGAAGATCATCTGCAGGTCGTCCTTCGTATAGATGCCGCGGATGGCATTCCGCGTCGTCTGCGGCTTGTCCGTGGTGATGGCGATCTTCTCGCCCAGTATCGCATTCAGCAGCGTCGACTTGCCCACGTTCGGGCGTCCGACGATTCCAACAAATCCAGATCTCATACCAACTGCCTTTCCGCCATGACCTGCTCCTCGCGGGCTCTCATGACCTTCTTCGATTCCTCGTCCATATGATCGTATCCCAGCAGATGCAGGACGCTGTGAGTGAACAGATAAACGATCTCCCGCTCTTTCGAGTGACCGTACTCCTCCGCCTGCTGCAAAGCCTTCTCGAGACAGATCACCACATCTCCGAGCAAAAGCTCGTCGGGCAATTCTCCGGTCTGGTCGACAAGCTTTTGCAGCTCGTCGAAATCATCGACCATCGGGAAAGACAGGACGTCTGTCGGTCTGTCGATATCCCGGTAAGTCCTGTTGAGTTCGTGGATCTCGTCCATGGAAACGAAGGACAGGCTGATCTCCGTGATCGCAGGGTCCAGTACCGTGAGCCCCGTGTCCTCCCGTTCCAGGCGCACGCACGCTTCGGCTGCGCCGATGAAATCCTCCATGAGTGATTCTGTCAGTTCATTTGTGTCGTTTGTCAGTATTTCCATTTCTAGTCCTCGTCCTTCGGCGGGTTCTTTCTGTAATATTCTTCGTAGGCGCTGATGACTTTCTTGACCAGCTGGTGCCTGACCACATCCACGTCCTTGAGGAAGCAGAAGCCGATCTCTTCAACATCCTTCAGTATGTTCTTCGCTTCGATCAGACCGGAGCGCTTCCCTCTCGGAAGGTCGATCTGCGTAATGTCTCCCGTGACGACCACCTTGGAGCCGAAGCCCATTCTCGTCAGGAACATCTTCATCTGTTCCGGCGTCGTGTTCTGCGCCTCGTCCAGGATGATGAAGGAGTTGTCCAGAGTCCTTCCTCTCATGTAGGCGAGCGGTACAACCTCGATGATCTCCTTTTCCTTCAGGCGCAAAGCGCTTTCCCTTCCCAGCACATCATAGAGTGCGTCATAAAGCGGTCTGAGGTACGGGTCCACCTTTTCCTGCAGATCGCCCGGAAGAAATCCCAGCCGTTCGCCCGCTTCCACTGCGGGTCTTGCCAGGATGATCTTCTGGACCTCTCTGTTCTTGAATGCGTTGACCGCCATGGCGACGGCAATGTACGTCTTGCCCGTTCCCGCAGGACCGATGCCGAAGACGATGTCCTTTTCGCGGATCGTCTCCACATATTTTCTCTGTCCGACGGTCTTCGGACTGAGGGGTTTGCCGTCATGAGTGAAGCAGATGATGTCTCTGGAGAGACGTTCCCCTGCGTTCTCCTCCTTGTACGAGATTCCCTGCTTGCTCAGGTCCGCAATGTAACCGATTTTCTGTTCGTCCAATTTTTCTCCTTTGCTCAGCACATCGACCATCTCGTTTAGGATTTTCTCCGCCTCATCGACCTTCGCCCCTTTGAGGACGAGATCGTTTCCGCGCTGGATGATGTCCACGCCGAGTTCCCTTTCTATATTTTTGAGATTGCTGTCCAGGCTTCCAAAAAGTTCTCCTCTGTCAATGCCCTCGCCCAGACCGACTACCTTCATTCTGTCCGTACATCCGTATGAATTTCTGTTCATTCTTCTCCTTTTTCAATTAAATCCTCAATCACGCGCTCAGCCGCCTTGATTCCGTCCACTGCCGCCGACATGATGCCGCCCGCATAGCCCGGACCTTCGCCGGCAGGGATGATGCCCCGCACGTTCGATTGCATATTTTCATCTCTTTTTATTCTCACCGGTGATGAGCTTCTGGACTCGACGGCGACCATT
>JAFRVY010000038.1 GCA_017438285.1 Bacillota bacterium | reverse complement strand
GATCTATTCCTACAAGGGAAAGGTCTTTAATGTGGAGCCGCCCTTCTTTGTTGAACTGGAAGTCACGGAAACCGATCCGGGCTTCGCAGGGAACACCGCCACCAACGCAACAAAACCCGCCACGCTGGAGACCGGTGCGGAGATCAAAGTTCCCCTGTTTATCGAGCCGGGCGAAAAAATCAAGGTTGATACCCGCACAGGAGAGTATCTCTCCAGAGCCTGAGGCTGAGGCAGAAGCGCAATGCGTTGGGATACCGCAGCGAAGGAGGTTTTCTGAATTATGACCATCACGGAAAAAGCCGCGTATCTGAGAGGCCTTGTGGAAGGCCAGGGACTTGACCCGGAGGCAGGAGAAGGAAAGCTTTGGCATGTGTTATCAGAACTCGTAGGAGATCTGGCTGCGGAGATGAATCATCTTCAGGAAAACCAGGAAGATCTTGAGAACTCTGTCGAAGAGGTTCAGGTCGGTCTGGACTATCTGGAAGAACTCCTGCAGGAGGATTACGACGAACGGGAAGATTTCGAAGACGAAGAGGACGAATACTATCCCTTCGGAGACGGTAAATTCCGCATCGTGGACGATGATTCGGACGAGGAAGACCTGACAGACGAAGAGGACGCTCCCGGTGTTTACTATGAAGTGGAATGTCCAAACTGCGGGGAGGAAATCAGCTTCGACGACGAAACGCTGGAAGAAGGGTCCATCATCTGCCCCAACTGCGGCGCAGCACTGGAGTTTGATCTCCGCGAAAGCGAAGATGATGAAGCGCAGCAGGACGATGCCGGACCTGAAGAGAACAGCACTTCTGAAGACTGACGCATGCGCTGCGGAAGAACCGAAGCGGATTCTATATCACAATGACTGATGAAAAAGCTGCCTTGCAAGTCGGGCAGCTTTTTTTACAGAATGGCAGAAAGAGAGACACAGATGGATCAGATTGCTAAACCGCTTGCAGACGAAATCCGGCCGAAATCTCTGGACGAGGTCGTCGGGCAGAAACACATTCTGGGGAATAACGGACTGCTGCGGAGGATTGTGGAGAGCGGGAGTACCCCGAATATGATCTTCTACGGTCCGTCCGGTACGGGCAAGACGACGGTGGCGCGCATCATCGCCGAGCGTACGCAGCGCAGCCTGCGAAAACTCAATGCCACCACAGCCGGGATCGCAGATATCAAGCACATCATCGACGAGCTGGATACCTTCCTGACACCGGGCGGTGTCCTGCTGTATCTTGATGAGATCCAGTATTTTAATAAGAAGCAGCAGCAGAGTCTGCTGGAATTTATCGAGGACGGAAGGATTTCCCTGATCGCCTCGACGACGGAGAATCCGTATTTCTGCGTATTCGGAGCGATCCTGAGCCGCTCGACCGTGTTTGAGTTCAAGCCGGTGTCTGCGGCGGACGCGGAAATTGCAGTGAAGCGCGCATTCGAGATCCTGAACGCCAGGAGAGAGACGCCCCTCAGTGCCGAGGACGGTGTGATCAGGCGCATTGCGCTCTCCTGTGGGGGAGATGTCAGAAAGGCGATCAACGCGGTGGAACTGCTCTTCTCGGCATCGACGGGCAAGGATGTGATCTCCCTTGACGATGCGGTTCTCATTTCACAGAAGAGCGCGATGCGCTATGACAAAGACGGCGATGAACACTTCGACATTCTCTCGGCCATGATGAAATCCCTGCGTGGCTCGGATCCGGATGCGGCGCTGCATTATCTTGCACGGGCGATTGAGACCGGAGATCTGATCGGAATCTGCAGAAGAATTCTCTGCTCCGCAAGCGAAGACATCGGGATGGCCTATCCGCAGGCAGTCCCGATCGTAAAAGCCTGTGTGGACAGCGCGCTGCAGCTGGGACTGCCGGAGGCGAGACTTCCCCTTGCGGAGGCGTGTATTCTGCTCGCAACCGCTCCGAAATCCAACAGTGTGGTGATGGCAATCGACGCCGCCGTCTCGGATGTCAGGGCCGGACACGTCGGTTCTGTGCCGAGAGAACTGCAGAACGTCCATG
>JAFRVY010000037.1 GCA_017438285.1 Bacillota bacterium | reverse complement strand
GATCGAACCGGCCACCTGCACGTTACGAATGTGCTGCTCTGCCAGATGAGCTACAGTGGCTCAGATAAACTAGTTATCATCTTGAAGGTCTTCGATGAGACCGTCAATGTCTTCATATTGCTGCGTTTCATCAGCGTTTGGTCCAACAGTTGGATTGTTGGTCGTTCCGGCAACGAAGAAATATACGACTGCCAGGATGATGAATGCTGCGATGATTGCAGCGAGGACCTTGAAGCTTTTCTTAAGTTTAGCTTTCTTTTCTTCCGGTGGGAAGATGCCTTCGGCCTGTTCCTCTGCTTCTGCTGCAGGAGTTTCCTCAACAGGAACTTCTTCGGTCGGAGTCTCCGGAGTTTCTTCCGAAGGTTCAGCCGAAACTTCCTCGGCTGCTTCAGGAACTTCTACAGGTTTCTCAGTTACCTCAGGGACCGTCTCTTCAACCACTTCAGGAACGGGTTCCTCAACAATTTCGGTCGGTTCCTCAATCACCTCAGGAGTAGGTTCTTCGACTACTTCAGGAACAGGTTCCTCAACCGCTTCAGGGACCACCTCGACCGGGATCTCTTCCGCCGGGGCTTCCCCGGCAGTTTCCATGATCGATTTAACGTCGATCTTTGGCGCCTGCGGCGGCTCTACATGAACCGGAGCATTCGCTGCATCCCGAATCTTGGCACGCTTAGCGTTGAGCTCGGCAATCCTGGAGAACAGGACCTTGAGCTTTTGCTCGTCGTCCGGATTGTAAGGAAGCATGCGCCAGGAATCCTCATACTTGAAGAGGTACAAATGCTTAGCGGATGAGTGCTTGATCGCAGTCATTCCCGTGTAAGCATAGTCCTTCCCATTTATGTTGACAGCTTTCTTGGAAAACTGTACCTTTTGACCCTTAGCGATGTAATCTATAGTATTCACAAGGACCTCCAATAGATTAGTGTTCCTTGTTATAATAGTACTCTACACTATAAAAAGTCAAGAAAAAAACAAATCGCCTGCAGCCGGTTCAACGGACTGATGAAAGCGAATTGCAAAAACCCGTCAAAATAGACCTAAATAAATGAAGAAAAAATAAAGACAAGACAGATTGTAAATGGTATAATAAGGCAGATTAATGTGTTTATTATGTAATTATTATTTTTAGGAATAAGAGGTTTCATATGGATAAAAATGCACTTATTGAAAAAAGACGTGAGACAGTAATCGGACTTCTCAAGGGAATGCAGATCAAGAAGGGCACGAACGGCGGCTTTGACAAGGATGACGTATACGGATGCATCCAGCAGCTGTGTGACCTGTATGAGAAACACATCAGCGAACTCGAGAAGAATTACGAAGCTGAGATCAATGATCTGAACAAGAGATATCAGAAATACGATGAGAACAATGAGCTCTACGTAAGCCTGATCATGGAAGCGAAGAAGAGCAGCAATGATATCATCAATCAGGCAAAGACCGAAGTTGATGAGATTCTGACTGCCGGCAAGGCTGAGATCGCCAAGCAGGAGGCAGAGATCAAGCAGCTCCGTGAAGATAACAAGAAAGAAGAACTCGAGATGATCGAAGCTCTCAATGCTGCAAAGGACGTTATGGAGGCCGAAAAGGCAGCCATGAAGATGGATGTCGAAGCTGAGAGAGAAAAGCTCGACGCCAAGAAACTCAAGTACAAGCAGCAGATCAACGCGATGGACGAGGAGTTCGAAGAGATCAAGACGAACATTCTCCGTACTGCAGCCAAGCTGGACGGCCTGAAGTCACAGGTTGAGGAAATCATTCCTGAAGAAGTCAGCTGGGAAGTCAGCGATGAGAAAGAGGATGTCGTAGACGTTGAGATTCCTGAAGCGGACGTTGAAGTCGAAGAAGTGGTAGAGCCTGTCGTCGAAGAGCCTGTCGAAGAGCCTGTTGAAGAGGTTGAGGAACCTGAACCGGAAGCAGTCGAAGAGGTTGTCGAAGAACCGGTCGAAGAGCCAGCTCCTGAGGTTGTCGAAGAGCCAGCCGAAGAAGTTGTCGAAGAAGTCGTAGAAACGGAATCAATCGCAAAATCTCTGGACGATCTTTTCAAGGAAACTGAACTTGAAAAGAAGGCTGAATCAGAAGCTGAGCAGAGCGTCGAAGAGCTTTTGGACGACATCTCGTTTGATGATCTTCTTGCAGATGTAGAGGCAGAGAAGCCTGTCGAAGCAGCGGAGACTGCAGTAGAAGAAGCAGCAGCGGAAGCCGAGGACCTGGTTGAGGAAATCAGCCTTGACGATCTGGTAGACGTCAAGGAAGAGGCGGTAGAAGCGGTTGCTGAAGAAGCAAAAGCTGAGCCTGAGGAAATCTCTTTCGAAGGGCTCGAAGCACTCTTCAAGAATGAATAATTGAAACGACACAAATTAACAAATCAGTATACGCGGCGCATTTGTGTCGCGTATGCTTTTATAGAGGGGGAATCTAGTTATGAAAAAGAAATTGTTCACATTTACGTTGTCGTTTTGTCTGGCATTTACGATGCTGTTTCCGCTTGATGTTCTCGCGGCAAATGACCCGCAGGAACCGGAGCAGATCAGCAGCGAAGAATTAGACACAAATGACGTGGATGAGCTGGAACCGGCTGATGTTGTTGAGCCGGATCTGGGGGAAACCACAGCTCCGGAGGAGAATGACGGAGAGAATACGGAACCGAGCAAGGATCCGGAACCGAGCAAGGATCCGGAACCGGTACAGATCGAAGAACCATTCATGACCCAGTCATTCGTTGACTTCTTCGATGAAAATCTGCTCGTTTATCCGGAAGGCATGGGAACGACCGAAGACAGCGCGGTCAAGGTAAGTAAATACGAAGCGGGAGAGGGCGTGTTTTTCAAAGGCTCGAAAGCGGATGTCACTTCCGGCAAGATCCAGATAGCGGCGGACTTCGACTTTTCTGATGGGAAAGTGGGACGTATCAAAATAGACGGTCTTGCTGACAGAGGTTCCAAGACATCCGTCGCATTCTATTTGGATGACCAGGAAGAACCGGTGGCAACAGTTCCTCTCAGGAACCAGATGGGCAAGGCCGGCTGGACGAAGTCAGCGAGTTATACTGCTGATGCCATTGGCGCGAATATTACGGGAGAGCACAGCATCTCCTTCAGTTTTATCGATGAATCCGATGCGTCAAAAGCATCGATCCTGCTCAGATCTGTCGAATTTGTTCAGAGTTCCGTACCGGTAATCTGGTTCAACATCGATGAATCGCAGGGAACCATCGACGCCATGAATAACGACGATTCCCATGACACCGAGTGTTACGGAAGTATGACCCTGCAAGTCCCGGATGGCTATACGTACGAATACACGGAGAAAAATCCGGATACCGGCACCTTCGATCTGGAATACATTCGCGGCCGCGGCAACTCCACCTGGACGGAAGACAAAAAACCGTACAAGGTAAAGCTCGCCAAGAAAAAGAATCTGCTGGGTATGGGCAAGAATAAGCATTGGGTGCTTCTTGCCAACCGCTTTGATAACAGCGGTATGCGCAACAAGATGACATACTGGCTCGGCGATCAGCTGGGAGACAACTATCTCGAGTTCACTCCGCAGAGCGTTCCTGTGGAAGTCATCATGAACGGTGAATATTATGGAACGTATTATCTGTCAGAACAGATCAGAATCGATAAGAGCCGAGTTGACATCGATGACCTGGAAGACGAAGATACCGGTGGCCCAAACGTTACAGAGCCGCCGGAACTGACCGGCGGATATCTGATTTCCATGGAACCGTACGGCGATGAACCGACATACGATTACTGTACGATGGTAATGAATAGCGGAGTAAAATTCTTCCTTGAACGCCCATCCTTTGAAGAGTACCAGAACGATGTTCAGATGGGATATATCCGTGAATATCTGCAGAAGACCGAAAACGCCATTTTCGGAAAAGACTTCAAGGACAACGAGAATAAGAGTTACGAATATTATATGGATGTCGATGCGGCCGTTGACTACTTCTGGGTGCAGGAACTTTCCTGCAACGGCGATGCCTATGGCTCGGGCAGCACATATCTCTTTAAGACGCGCGACAAGATTGATGAAGACGGAAACCTGCAAAACGGCAAACTCTACTGGGGACCGTTGTGGGATTTCGATTTCGTTGCATGGGGAGATCTGCAATATAATGACTATGATGTGGATTCCCTTCACTACACGAATACCCCATGGTTCAACCGCCTGAGAAGTGACCCTGCCTTCATCGAAAAGGTCAAGAACAGATGGCCGCTGATCAAGGGATACATGAACGAAATCACCCGCGAGGGCGGACTGTTAGATCAGTACTATGATCAGCTTTGCGTTCCTATGAGATATGACCGGGAACAGTGGGGAGCATATGAAGGCTGGGAGGAATACTCAAATGTCAGTACCCGTTCTTATCGTGACGAGGTTGAACAACTCCGCGACTGGATCATGCAGAGGGTAGATCACGTTGATAATAACCTCGATGAAATCAAGGCAGGAAAATATAAAGTCAAGTTCAAAATCGGCAAGAAGGTAATCGAAACAAGAACTGTTGTAGAGAGTGAACCGATCGGGGAACTCCCGAAAGCGCCACGCAAGGCGGGGTATTACTTTGCCGGCTGGTATGCAGATGGCAGCAAAATTACTGAGGATTGGTCTCCATACCATAACACAACAGTCAAGGCGAAGTATGTGAAAAAGAGCGCGGTAGTCAAACCGGAAAAGATCTACCTGAACACCTATTCTGCGGAGTGCTGCCTGGAAGATGGAGCGTTCTGGTTTGAATATACTGTCAAACCGTCAAATGCAGTTTACAGCAAGGTGAATTGGGAAAGTTCCGATCCGTCTATTGCAACAGTTAACTCGGAAGGCGCAGTTTTATTAAAGAGTGCGGGAACTGTCACGATCACCGCATCCATCAAAAACGGTCCGTCGGCGAAATGCAAGCTCGTCGTCGTCAAGGGTTATGAAGATATGGATTGGTTGGAGTACAGTTATCTAAACAAACGATCTCTGAAACTCGGCTGCGGCAGTTTTGCACAGATTCGTACCATTACAGAGCCTGCTGTTGCGGAATACTGGGGAATGATGTGGCTGTCCACAAACGAAAAAGTGGCAAAGGTCAACAGCTTCGGTGTTGTTACTGCGAAGAAACCTGGCAAAGCGGTCATCATCGCAATCAATACGACCGAAAGAGAAGTGCACAAGTGCAACGTTACAGTCGTCAAAGGCAAGAACCCCGTCGTTGTGAAGGGAAACACTGTTACGGTCAAACGCTCGACATTGAAGAAAAAATCAAAGACAATCAAGCGCAGCAAGGCGATCGATGTATTCTACGCCAAAGGCAAGGTGACCTATCGGAAGGTCAAGGGAAACAGCAAACTGCAGATCAGCAAGAGCAGCGGCAAGGTTACCGTCAGCAAAGGCTTGAAGAAGGGGACTTACAAGCTCAAGGTTAAAGTAAAAGCTGCGGGAAACAGCAGATACAAGAAACTCACAAAGACCGGAATTATCAAGATTAAGGTAAAATAAAGTCACATGGGTAATTATAGGAGGCTAAAATGAAAGCTTTAAAAGAGAAAATCAGACTCGAAGGATCTGTGATCGGAACGGAGATCGTCAAGGTCGACAGTTTTCTGAATCACCAGATCGATGTTGAATTTCTCGAGGAAGTGGGTCTCGAATTCAGCAAGAGATTCGCAGGTCTGCACATTGACAGGATCCTGACAGTTGAAGCCAGCGGCATCGCGATCGCGTGTCTCGCGGCGCCATACTTCGGGTATCCGCCGGTCGTATTCGCCAAAAAGGCCGCGCCGAG
>JAFRVY010000036.1 GCA_017438285.1 Bacillota bacterium | reverse complement strand
GTAACTGCCGCCGTCGTGCTTTTCTTTCTGCTCCTTGATTCTCTCCTGGAACATCTGCAAAAGCTCTTCGAGTTCTTTGGCGAAGAGTTCCTTATCACCGTGGTCGTCAAGGTCTCTCACCCGCTCGCTTTCCGACAGCCATCTCCAAAATTCCTCCGGCAGATCCTCCGGCGTCTCCACACCCTGGAAGTATTCGGCAAAGACCTGATCGAACTTGTCGTAATCTGATTCAGTTTTTATCAAAATGCTCCTGCAGAGCTGGTAGAATCCCATGAAGGAAGCCTTCGCGAGGCCTTTGTCCAGGGCCTCGATGAGCGTCATCCACTCATTGATAGAGACATCCAGTCCTCTGGCGCGAAGCAGATAAAAAAACTCTAAAAACATCTTATATTATCCCGCCTACCAGTTTCTGAGTGAATAGCCCTTTTCCTTGATATCGTGCAGGACGTCCACGTCCTGATTCTTCTTCAGCAGAACGCCGAGGAACGGCAGCTCGTCATAGAGATTCTCGATGCTGACGCCGCTGATCATCAAAGCCTGGATCCAGTCCAGAAGTTCTGATGTGCTCGGTTTCTTTTGCAGATCCTTCATGTCGCGGATCTTGTAGAATGCATCCAGCGCGTTCTCGATCAGTTTCTTGTCGATGTCGCCGTAGTGCACGCGGATGATTTCTTCCATCTTCTCCGCCGTCGGGAATTCGATGTAATGGAAGATACACCTTCTCAGGAAGGCGTCCGGCAGTTCCTTCTCGGCGTTGGACGTGATGATAACGATCGGTCTATGTTTCGTCCTGATTGTTTCCTTTGTTTCGTTGATATAGAATTCCATCTTATCCAGTTCCCAAAGGAGGTCGTTCGGAAACTCCAGATCCGCCTTGTCGATCTCGTCGATGAGAAGTACGACCTGCTTCTCCGATGTGAAAGCCTCGCCCAGTTTGCCCAGCTTTATGTACTTGGCGATGTCCTTGACGTCGCCCTCGCCGAACTGCGAATCGTAGAGCCTTTGCACGGTGTCGTAGACGTAGAGTCCGTCCTGGGCCTTGGTCGTGGACTTGATGCTCCAGATGATCAGGTCCATACCCAGAGAGTCCGCGATGGCCTGAGCGAGCATCGTCTTGCCCGTACCCGGTTCGCCCTTGATGAGCAAAGGCTTCTCAAGTGCGATGCTGACGTTGACCGCATTCATCAGTTCATCTGTTACTACGTAGTTGTCGCTTCCTTTGAAAACATTCATTTTGTTAGTCATTGTTTTGCTCCTGCCTTGAATCATATATTATCGTGACCTTGCCGCCGATCTTATCCTTGTGGCCGATCACATTGATACCATCTTTCACGTATTCCTTGTATTCCCGGTATGCATCCTCCCAACTCTCGTATCTCGCATCTCCTCTATAGTCTTCGAGAGCATAGTGGCTTTTGAGATATTTTGAAAGCCACGCGGTATATTTCTCCGCGCCGAGATAGTTCACATGCATGCTGTCGTAATAATCTTTGTCCCAATCCAGGTCCAGTTCTTCGTACATCTCTTCAGTATTGAAATTCAGAACCTGATAGCCGCGCTTCTCGACCTTCTCCAGAACAGTATTAAAAACAGGCATCTGTCCTGTCTTAACTGAATATGGGGAAAGCACAAACAGGATATCCGTGTCTTCTTTCACCTGGTCGCAGTAATCCAGCACCTCGTTCAGGGATTCCTCCGCAAGTTCAGACATCGGCGCCTTACCCGGTGTAAGCCTTGCCGGGAACTGATTGACCTGTTTTCTCGTCTTGTCGCTTATGATATATCCCTTCGTTTCGTTCTTGGTGCTCGTCAGTTTCCAGTCGCCTCTTCTCATCGAATGCTGCGTCAGTCTGTCGTGATATTTGACCACGGGGACAAGATAGTCGACTTTGTTGTAAGAGATGTCACCCAGCTCGCCTGTATCCCCATCCATGATCGTAAAGGCTTTGTCGATGGACTCCAGCTTGTTGCCTGAATATTTGAGGTTATCCGTGACCCTCCTGATATGCGCGTCATTGATGTCATCTTTACTCTTCAGGAACCACCTCAATTCTATGATGTACAGTTTAGGATCCTGTGTTTTCTCAACTTCTTCGATGACCTCCGGTATAAAAAACATCGGCATACCCATGGTCGCAACCGTAAAGGACGCAATTCCTTCATCATGATAGGCCTGCGGATTGATAAAGAACCTGTTCGCCGCGCTGGTTCCCAGGTAAACCACCTCTATCGTGTTCGGTTCCTCGCTGTAAAAAGCCTTGAACGTCTGGCGGTTCGCATCAGCATCGCCCATGCTGAAAACTTTGTTCAAATAGAGAAACAGCGCTGCTGCCATAACAACAAAAGCCATGATGCATATGGCTGCCCGGAGCTTTCCCTTGTATTTACTTTTTGCCGTGGTTTCCTGCATGGCTCAGTTCACTATTCTACGCTTTTTTCGAGGGTATCGATAAACTCCTCTGCAGCTTTTGAGAGATACTTGTTTTTTGGATAGGCGACATACAGCGCTCGCTTACAGATGGTTTCGTCCGCAATGTACAGCTTGACCTTGTCTGTTCTGCGCTCGTCATCGATCTTGCTGTGATTCACCAGAGATATTCCCGCGCCGGCCAACGTCATGGCAAAGGTCGTCATCGTCTGTTCCGCAGTTATGATCTGCTGCGGCCTGCAATCAAAATGTTTGAATATCTGCTCCATTTTATTGCCGATGTCCTGCCCTTTTTTCAGACAGATAAACGGATACGCACAAAGTCCTGCAAACTCTTCCTTTGTCAGAGCTTTTGCCCCTAATGCGTCGTCAGACACTCTGCCGTCCAGCGCCTTTTTCTGCAGCGCCTCATTGATTTCCCAGGCGGACGGGACCGCCAGATAGATTACTTCATCCAGTAATTTCTCGTAATGAAAATGGCCTTCATCCGCCTTGATCGGGGTGATAAAGACGTCAAGCATTCCCTTCCATGCGGCGTTAACTATTT
>JAFRVY010000035.1 GCA_017438285.1 Bacillota bacterium | reverse complement strand
GCTTTGCCGTCGGGGGAATCTTTTGCGCTCAGTGACGGATTGCCGGTCTTTGCGAATTGAACCCACATTTTTCGCATGGTTCTTGAGAAGGTCTCGTCATATTGTTGTCTTCCGCCGCTCTGTTCGGGGTGGCAGAACAAGATCGGGACTTCCTCAAAATGTGCGGCTTTCAATTCCGGCGAGGATTCCACCCTATAGTAATAGGTGTACGATTTCCCGCCGCCCTTTGTCTGGCTCTCCGACATTCTGACAGCACCATCAATAAACCAGCTATGGCCGAAAAGACGGCTGTCAGGCTCCCAGCTTTCTACTGCTCCTTCATTGCAGTAGCTCTCGATCCGCGCTTTCTCATCATCAGTCAGCAAGTGGGCATACTTCTTCGTCTTTCGGTCAGCGGCCCACGCTTTGAAGTTTTCCACTCCCCAGTCAAAGACAAAGCAATTCATCTCGTCCTTGTTGCAGCCCTGAAGAAACGCTATATCCTTCGCCGCTCCGTTCGCGTAAGCCTCATACGGTTCAAGAGGCAGAATACTCCCGTCTCTTACGGGGAAGATGCGGAATGCAAGTACTTCTCCTGCCGTATCCACCAACTTCCGGGCATCGACTTTCATCAGGTCGGCAACGGTTTTGCAGCCGAGTGCATTCATCAAGTCATTCGTGCAGGCAATGGCCTCTTCCAACGAATTTGTCTGCGAGGGAGAGCCGCTTTGAGCGATGGCACGCTTGAAATACTGCTGTGAACCTTTAATCAGCGGAAGAAGGGTAACGCTTCCAGCACCGGCAGATTCACCCCATATCGTAACGCTGTCGGGGTCTCCGCCGAAGTTCGAGATATTTTCGTGAACCCACTTCAACGCCATCTTCTGATCCATGAGGCCCAAGTTCTGCGCGTCCGGGTAGTCCTTGCCGTCTGGAAGGTGAGACAGGTTGAGGAAGCCCAAAGCACCGAGCCTGTACTGGATGGTAACGACGATGACATCAGGATTCTCTTTGATGAACTCGGTGCAGTCAAAATCCGCTATGTCCGTTCCTCCAGCCACAAAAGCCCCGCCGTGTATCCAAACCATGACCGGCTTTTTCTCCGTGCTCTTCCCGTCGGCTTTCCAGACGTTGAGATACAGGCAGTCTTCCCCTTGATGGCCGCCGATTTCAAGAGACTGACAGGCGTTTTTCCCGAAGTAATACGCCTCGTACACGCCATCGTCAGGAGCAACGTCAACAGGAGCTTTCCAGCGCAGATTTCCTACAGGCTGCTTTCCGACAAAGGGAATGCCTTTGTACGTGATGACACCCTCTGTTTTCTTGCCGACAAAAGTTCCGTTGACACACTTCACCGCGAGCGAATTGTCGTAATCGCCCGTGATTCTCTTGTTCTCGACGGCTGACTCTTTTGCTTCTGCCTCAAAGACTTTTTTGCCCTCGAAGTAAGTAGCATTAGGCTTTGCACTGTGAATCTCCGTTACTGGGCAGGTCAGAACGTCCTTGTTCAAGAGCAGAAAGTCAGCGTATTTGCCCTCCTTGACGCTGCCCCTTTCGTCCTCGATGAACATTTGTTTGGCGCAGTTGATGGTCATGGCTGTGAGTGCTTGTTCACGCGTTATGAGTTCCTCAGGCCACCACGGAGCACCGTTTTCGGAGTGAAGCACACCAGTAACCGCAATCTCCATGATGCCAAACGGATCATCGGGACTGCCGGAGAGCGCAGGGTAGTCTGAGTGTATTGACGCGGGGATGCCGTAGTCAAAATATGACTTCATGGGATAAGACTTGTCCTCTTGGCCTGCGGGAGTCATGCCATGTTCACGCATATACTCCGCTGCTCCAATCGGCATATGATGCCACGTTACGCCCGATGTAACATAGATGTTGTGGTCTGCCATGCGCTGATAATCCGGCTCGTTGACGTTACGCACGTGAACCAGCGTATTGCGCATTTCAGGCTTTCCGCCGTTGACGAAAGCGTTGACTGCGCAGTTTACAGCCTTATTGCCCAGCGCGTGAATGTGTATGGTCAGCCCCTTTTCGTTGGCCTTGCGCGTGAGATCGGTAAGTTCCTCTTCCGTCCAGTTGGGTATACCCTGATGACCGTCAGGATATAGCGGGTCAACAAATC
>JAFRVY010000034.1 GCA_017438285.1 Bacillota bacterium | reverse complement strand
TCTTCGATGAGGAATCGGTAGATTTCCAGGTCCTTGCATTCATCGATATAGCCTTTGATCACCGCTTCATCCGATGCGATCAGTTCCGGCGTGAAAAAGGAGAGGGCGGCCGATATGGAAGCGATCACCGCGATCACCTGATCGGTCATGCCCTGGTATTTGCTGTTTGCATTATCTTCGTCGCGTCTCATGCGGGCGTAGACGTAGAGCTTCTCGATCCTGCGGCTGATCTCATCGCGGTCCTGCAATGCGCCCAGCAGCATCTGCGGGCTGTCTGCCACATGAGAAGCGTATTTTTCCGTATATTCGGCAGCCATTTTCTTGAGCGTTTCAAGTTCTGCACCTATGGAAGATTCATCGGAGATCATCGCCTTGATGTTCCACTTGTATTTACTGTCGATCTGGTCTCTTGTTTTCAGTTCTTTTGCTGTCATTTTTCCCTCCATATCAATTTACTTTGATACGCTCATATTGTATAATATTGTGGTTGATTATTCAATAAGAGAGGAACGATAGCATGGACAACAGACCAATTGGTTTTTTTGATTCAGGACTTGGCGGACTGACCAGTATTCCGCCTCTCAGAAGGAGACTTCCTGAAGAAAAGATTATATATTTCGGTGATACTGCGAGAACCCCTTACGGTTCCAAGGCCATCAGGACGATCAAAGGCTTCAGTTCGGAGATCGCGGATTTTCTCGTACAGAGCAATGTCAAGATGATCGTCATCGCCTGCAACACTGTCAGCGCAACCTGTGTGGACGATCTGAGGAAGCGTTTTCCGCAGATCCCGATCCTGGGCATCATCGAACCGACGGCCCGCATGGTCGCTGCAGAATGCGAGGAATTGAATAGGGTTGGCATCATCGGAACGAAGGTCACGATCGCAAGCCATGCCTATTCCGATATGATCAAAGAGATGAATCCGTCTCTCAATATCGTCGAGACGGCCTGTCCGGCCTTTGTGCCTCTTATCGAGGAGGGAATCATCGACAACGACATCATGGATCTGACGATCAAGTATTACATGGATGATTTCGTAAAGGACAACGAGCTGGATACAGTCATCCTCGGCTGCACCCACTATCCGCTGATCAAGAAGAACCTGGAGAGACTCTATCCGGATCTCAAGATCATCAATCCTTCGGATATCGTTGTGAACAGGGTCGAAGAGATCCTGGCGGAAGGGGACATGTTCGCAGACGGCTCCGATTTCAGAAACGTATTTTATGCAAGCGACCTGAGTGAGAACTTCCTGAACATGATCGACCACATTTTTGAAGAGGAAGCAGACGACGCCAAGGTCAAGTTCCTCAATTTCGACATTGAGAACGAACTGCTGAAAAGGATATAACAATGAATTACGAACAACTGATAGAATATCTGGATATTGAAAACGGCGCGGACCTTCAGTATTTCGAGGCCATGGCCGATATGATCGAATCTGACGAATACATCGAGCAGGAAGCCCTGTATCAGTTATTTGAGGAAGCGCAGGCTGATATGATCGCGGAGCTTCTGGACAACTTCTTCGAGGATATGTCCGGCGGACTTCCGGAAGACTCCGGTGAGATCGTATCTCTTCTGGAGCAGATCAAGATGAGCCTCGTGGGCATGATCATGAACGCAGAAGACGAATCCGACCTGAGAAAGTTCACCGACGAGTTCCACCGTTTCAGGAATTGGTACTCCGAGGAGTCAGAGGTCGAGCTTTTGCCTGAGAACGGGGGAGCGGCTTTGTACCACTGCCTGCGGGATGCGATCACCGCTTCGAGGATGGAACGTCTCGGCGGAGACAAATACAGATACAATTTCGAGAATGCACTCGATTATCCGCTTGACAGTTACACGATCTCCTTTGCCGATCTGCTTGCGTCGGAAGACGAATATAACGACGGCACGATCGTGTTTGATAAAGACGATGAAGAATATGGCGGCAATATTTCCATGGGAGAAGACCGCTACTGATGGCACACGATAAGTCCTACAAAATCGGAATACTGTCCATGCTCTCCTGCGATGTGCTCTGGGGCGTCCTGCCGATCTACTGGCAGGCGCTGCGGCCGATCGATTCCTGGGTGATCATCTTTTACAGAGTATTTCTGGTCGGACTGGTGTCTGGAATCGCTACCGTTGCGATCTACGGCGTGCCCGCCATCAAGGAGCAGCTTTCGGTCAGGTCCAATCTGTGGAAGTTTCCGCTGGCAGGACTTCTGATCACCTGCAACTGGAGCATCTACATCTGGGCGGTCAATGCGGACCATGTCATCCAGACCTGCGTCGGCTACTATATCGAACCGCTGATGGTGTGCCTGATCGGGATCATCGTATTCAAGGACAAACTTACAAAATATAAACTGATCGCCTTGCTGTTTGCACTGGCTGGGATGCTGGTCATCCTATTCCACTTCATTGAAGTGCCGCTTATCGCGCTGACGATCGCGGCGTCCTTTGCGATCTACGCGGCGGTCAAGAAATGGTTCAACCTGCCGCCGATCATGTCGGTGTTCATGGAAACCATGTTTCTCATGGTCCCGGCTCTGGTCGTTGTCATCTTTCTGGAATGCAACGGCATCGGCGCGCTGGCTGTTGCTACGCCGGGCAAGTATGCGCTGCTTCTTTGCTGCGGCATCCTGACGGCTGCACCGCTGAGTTTCTTCGCGGCAGCTGCAACCAAGGTTCCCCTCGTTACGGTGGGACTGCTGGAATACCTGTCACCATCCATATCACTGGTCATCGGCATTTTCTTTATGAGAGAGCCCTTTGACTTCGTGCAGTTCATATCGTTTGTCATCGTATGGATCGGACTCGTATTCTTTACATACGGAGAAATCAAAGACTCAAGAAAACAAAGACTGGAATGAAAATACCTGAATTCAACAAAAACCTGGAATTAGAACTGTTCAATACATTCGGGAAAGACTTTGACCGATTTGACTTCCCAGCAGACATGATCCGCGTCACTTCGGGCCACGGCGGAGAATCATTTCTCATCGTCGGAAGCGAGAAGACGGCGCTCTACGACTGTGGTATGGCATATTGCGGCGAATCGACGGTTGCAAATATCGAAGAGGCTCTGGCGGAGCTTCACGCGGCTGGGAAAATCGACAGGGAGACGATCGACTGCATTTTTCTCAGTCATTCCCACTACGACCACATCGGGGCACTGCCTTATATCCTGGACAGATATCCGGATGCAGTCGTCTACGGAAGCGCCAAGTGCCAGTCCGTGCTGCAGAGGGAGAACGCGAGAAAGCTCATCGCAGCGCTGGGAAAAGAGGCGAGGGACCTCTACACTCCGGGAAGCGGCAAAGAGATCCGCACGGACGGTCTGAAAGTAGATGTGGCACTGCACGACGGAGACTGCGTCTCGCTGGGCGATCTGACTGTGACGGCCTATGAGACCAAAGGCCATACGGACTGCTCTCTGAGCTACTATCTGGAGCCCGTAGGGCTGCTTATGACCAGCGAGAGCACCGGCATACTGGAAGGCAAGGACTACGTCCACACGCCGTCCCTCAAAAGCTTTCCGGATTCTCTCGTTTCGTGCGAGAAGTGCGAAGCGATCCACCCGAACTATATCTGTCTTCCGCATTTCGGCATGCTGCCGAAGGATTTCAACGAGAAGTATTTCGATATGTTCCGTGCGGAAGTCAGCAGCAAGATGGCATTCGTCCGCGGAATGAAGGCGGAGGGGCTGGAGTACGAGGAGATGCTGGCAAGATACATCAAGCGGTACTGGACGCCGGCGAAGGAGCAGGAACAGCCCATAGAGGCATTTGAAATAAATTCCGGACATATACTGAATGCTCTGTTGAGAGCGATCGATGAAGAAGGAGAGAATCGCAATGTTTGATGCTGAAAAAGTAAAAAATGATATCGTTGCATGGATCCGTCAGTGGTTCGAAGAAAACGGCAAAGGCTGCAAGGCAGTCATTGGAATCAGCGGCGGCAAAGACAGTTCCGTCGTGGCGGCCCTTTGCGCTGAGGCGTTGGGCAAGGACAGAGTCCTGGGCGTCATGATGCCGAGAGGCGAGCAGTTCGACATCGATGTAGCACGGGCGCTGATCGACCATCTTGGAATCGAAGGCGTGGAACTGAACGTGGAAGATGCCTGCGAAGGCGTCGAGAACCAGATCGAAAAACAGTACGGAGAACTGTCCGAACAGGCGAGAACCAATCTGCCTCCGAGAATCAGAATGGCGACTCTCTACGCCATGTCCCAGACCGTGAACGGCAGAGTGGCCAACACCTGCAATCTTTCTGAGGACTGGGTCGGTTATAACACGAAATACGGCGACGGAGCAGGGGACTTCAGCCCATGCTGCAGATTGACGGTACAGGAAGTCAAGGCGATCGGCAGAGTACTTGGTCTTCCGTCCATGTTCGTGGACAAGGTTCCGATCGACGGACTCCAGAGCAAGACGGACGAAGATAATCTGGGATTTACCTATGCGGTCCTTGACAGATATATCCGCGAGGGCATTTGCGAGGACGAGAAGACCAAGGAACTGATCGATTACAAGCACAAGGCAAACCTGTTCAAACTGCAGCCAATGCCTGCGTTTGAATATAAACCGGAGGATTAATATGGCAATCACACAGGAAAAGATCGAAAGAATCAATGAACTTGCTGCCAAGAAAAAGGTAGAAGGTCTGACAGAAGAAGAACTGGCGGAGCAGAAGGTACTCTACAAGGAGTATCTGGCGGGAATCCGCGGTCAGGTCAGACAGAAACTCGAAAACGTCAGATACGTTGAGGATCTGACTGAAGAAGAATTGAAAGAAGAACTTGCAATCAGGACAAAAGAGGTATAGTATACAAGTAGACCTAAATGGTACAGATTAAAAACGAGGAGATGTAATTTACATGAGACAAGTATATCTTGACTATTCGGCAACAACTCCGGTCAAGGAAGAAGTCGTAAAAGAGATGATTCCTTACTTCACTGAGAAGTTCGGAAATCCTTCTACGCTTTACGCTTCGGGACTCGAAGCAAAGGCCGGGCTCGATAAAGCGAGACATCAGGTTGCAGAGCTTATAAACGCTGAAGACAGAGAAATATTCTTCACTTCATGCGGAACGGAAGCTGACAACTGGGTCATCGAAGGCGTTGCTGATGCATATAAGGATAAAGGCAAACACATCATCACCACCAAAATCGAGCATCACGCGATTCTTCATACATGCGAATATCTGGAAAAGCACGGATATGAAGTGACATATCTCGATGTAGATAGTGAAGGTTTTGTAGATCCTCTGCAAAGAATTTTGCCAGCTTTCTTCCTATATTATATATTACAGTTTTATAATACATTGATTATCCCTCCACCATTATATGCTGCTTAAACACATGTGATACGA
>JAFRVY010000033.1 GCA_017438285.1 Bacillota bacterium | reverse complement strand
GTTTGATTGCAAAACTAACTTCGGGTTTGTCTGGATTCTTTAATTTTTGCAAGACTAACTTCCGGTTTTGCCTTTTTTCTTCATTTTTTCTTTCAATTTCGGCTGTTTCTGCCGTATAATCGGTCCAGATACAGCGGTATTTTTTGCATACGAAAAGCATGTCCGAAATTGACAGTGCAAGAGTAACTTCGGGCTTATGTGCTTCACATATCCTTTTCGTATCCTCCTGCCTGAATCTCTATTTCAGCAGTTCCGGCTTGAGACATATGTCATCTGCATCGATGACACGGATCCCGAGCTTCCCCACTGTATCGTTTCCAAAATGCTGCAGGGCCAGCTGAACGGGCGTCCTGCCCTTAAGGCTCGGCCTTGCTGTGTTATTGATGTGGTTCATCAGCAGATCCACTTTCTCCTGTGTCAGTTCATCGAATGACGTGCCTGACGGAAGGACATAGCGGATATACTCGTGGTTCTTTTCGATCTCACCTTTCTGTTCGGAATGCCTTGGATCACAGTAGAACAGTCTCATTCTTCTGTTTCCTCCCGGGCTGTATTCAAACAGATCCGGGTCTGCGAATTCTGCTCCGTTATCTGTCAGCACCACCGGGAACAGTCTCCGGAAGTCTTCCTCCCCCAGCCGTTCTTCCAATCGGTCAAAAGATCCTGCCGTTTCCTTCTGTTCTTTGCTGTCCAGAAGGAATGCCAGCATCAGTTTTTCTCCCCGCCAGTAGATCGTCTGAAGCACTTTTCCGCCTTTGGATCCAATAACGGTGTCCATCTCTACAACACGAATGCCCGGATTCTCCTCCAGTTCGCGAAGAAAATCCCTGTAGTGATGGTTGATCTTCTTCCTCGGACTCGGTTTGGCTTCTTCCTCCCGTTTCCGCTTTTTGTACCGTACTTTTCTTCGAAGGTCCAGGTTGCGGACGCTGAGATATTGCTTCTCGATGTAATTGTACAGAGTCCTCTCGCTGCATGGGATCTCTTCTGCATGTTCCGCGAAGATATGGCTGATCGGCTGTCCTCTTTTGATCAGCGGACTGACCAGTTCATCCAATTCGATCAATTCGTCCTTCGTCAGGTCGATCCCTTTTCTGGACTCATGGAGTTCTTCCCTGTACTCCCGATCCGCATAGTCTGCATTATACAGGTACTTGTCAAAGAGACAGCTGCGCGACTTACCGCATGCATTGCAGACATACGGCGGTTTCTTTTCGATCTGACAGGGATAGTCCACAAAGTCCGGACACCTCTTATTACATGCATTACACTGCCTGCATGGGATCTTGCACTTGCGGTAGCCTTTCTTTCCGCAGATGTTCCGCTTTCGGCAACTGTCCCGATACTTGCAGCGATTCTGGTAGAATCTCTGACTGACCTTCACGGGCTTGTGGTAACGATGCCTGCGGATCTCCTTTGATACAGTATCTGGTGAGCAGTCAATGATCATTGCGATCTCTGCAAATGTCCGATGTTCCCGCAGCCCTCTCTGGATCTCATGTCGTTCTTCCCAGGTGAGATGTTTTCCTTTCTTTCTTTTTTCAGGCATGGTTCCTCCTCTCCGCAGGAGGATACCCTGCCATTATCTCATATTTTGCAGGAATAACTTCTGATCACCTGTATCTGATCAGAAGTTCAAAATTCAATTAAAGTTTTTTGCAGATTATTTCCATCCTGCCGGAACGAAGAGTTCGTTGTACTTATTGATGGCGTATCGGTCCGTCATACTGGCCACGTGGTCCTTGGCAAGTTCCTCGACGCTGCACTCATTCTGCATGGCCTGCAGCTCAGAAAAGAGTTCTTCCGGATGCGCAACGTAGTACTCATACAGAGACGTGATGATGACCTCGACCTTCTTCGTATCCTCAGCCGCCTGCACGAAACTGTTCTGGTAGACCGCATCGAACATGAAGTCTCTGAGTTCCTCCATGGCGTTCCACTTCTCCTCGGACAGCCTGGCATGCGGTTTGCCGAAACTGCATTCGATCATATCCTTGACCAGAGTATCGATTCTCTTCTTGTGTGAATCACCCAGGATCTCGATGCTGGCCTTCGGCAGATCGGATGCTTTGATGATCCCGCTTCTGATGGCGTCATCTATATCATGGTTGATGTACGCGATCCTGTCGCTGGTCCTGACCACCTGTCCCTCCGGTGTCCACGGCTCCTTCCCGCCGGTGTGATTCAGAATACCGTCCCGCACTTCCATGGTCAGATTCATGCCGCGCTTTTTGGTGCCGGATGACTCCAGAACATCAACGACACGCAGACTTTGTTCGTTGTGCTTAAACCCGCCGTCATAGATTTTGTCCAGAATCATTTCACCGTTGTGACCAAAAGGCGTATGTCCCAGATCGTGTCCCAATGCGATCGCCTCAGTCAGATCCTCATTGAGCGCCGCTCCTCTCGCGATGGTCCTCGCGATCTGTGATACTTCGATGGTGTGTGTAAGGCGCGTTCTGAAGTGGTCGCCCTCAGGCGCAATGAAGACCTGCGTCTTATGCATGAGTCTTCGAAAAGCCTTTGAATGAACGATCCTGTCTCTATCCCTTTGGAAATCCGTTCTGAACTGACACCTTTCTTCCGGTTTCAATCTGCCTTTGCTGTCGCAGGATTTCGTCGCATACTCGCTCAGAATCTCTCTTTCTCTTTGTTCAACGATTTCTCTCGTTATCATTTCCCGTTATACTCCCGTATGTCCGAATCCGCCGCTTCCGCGGTCCGTTTCCGCCAGTTCGTCGCTGGCTTCGATTTCGGCTGTTTCGTATTTCATGACCACCATCTGCGCGATGCGGTCTCCGTCTTTTACAACGAAGGCTTCCCTGCCGAAGTTCGCCAAGATCACGCATACCTCGCCTCTGTAGTCGCTATCGATGGTTCCGATGCCGTTGGCAAGACAGATGCCCTGCTTCAGCGCCAGGCCGCTTCTCGCTCTGATCTGCACTTCAAAGCCGGGCTCGATCTCCATGAACAGCCCGGTATGGATCAGTTCCCGTTCGCCGGCTCCAATCGTGACCGGTTCATCAAGGTAAGCTCTGATATCCATGCCGGCTGAGCCTTCTGTTTCGTATGCCGGCATCCTGCCGGACAGGCTTTTGATCTTAATTTTCATCTGTCAAAAGACCCTCCAGATCGATGTCGCGTCCCGTAACTGCAGCTGCACTGTAGTTGTTCATATTTCCAATGATGGATGCTGCCTCGATGACATCCTCTCTCGTCACTCTATCGAAACCTTCCAATATTTCCTCAGGGTAAAACACCTTGTCGATGAGCAGTTTGTTCTTGCCGATGTTGATCATCCTGCTGTTGATGCTCTCCTGTCCGAAGATATAGGTGCTCTTGACCTGTTCCTTGGCCATGGCAAGTTCCTCTTCGGTGGCGCCATTGTCTGCGAAAGTCTTGAGTTCATTCCTGATGGCGCAGATTGCTTCCTCAGCCTTATCGTGGGCTACGCCGGCATAGATGTTGAAGAAGCCGGCGAAGCTGTTGAACGCATTCAGAGAATAAACAGAATAAGCGAGGCCCTTTTCTTCCCTGATTTTCTGGAAGAGCCTCGAGCTCATGCTTCCGCCAAAGACGCTGTTCATCAGAATGAACGCATAGTATCTATCGTCCGTCATGGCAATGCTCGGCACAGCCATGCAGATGTGTGTCTGTTCGATCTCTTTGACCTTGACCTTGAACTTTCTTTCGTAAGGCGTGATCACAGGCGGAACACTCTCTGTCCTTTCATTGAGCATATCCAGCCTGCCCTCGAATACCTCTTCGATTTCTTTTTCATCGAAGTTTCCGCAGACGGCTATGACGATATTCTCCCTGGAATATCGGTTTCTATAGTAGCCGACCAGTTTCTCCCGGTCGATCCCCTGCAGACTTTCTTCCGTACCAAGGATGTTCATCCTCAGAGGACTGCCGTTATTGACAAGCTCCGAGATGGTATCGTAGACGTCCTCATCCGGCGCGTCTTTGACCATCTTGATCTCCTCCAGGATGACCTTTCTCTCCTTATCCATCTCGGTCGTATCAAAGACGGATGCGGTGACCATATCGAGAAGGATCTCCGCGCCCTTGCAGATATTCGAAGAAAGGGTCTTGATGTAGTAGCAGGTCGCTTCTTTACCGGTGAAGGCATTGGAGATGCCGCCGATCTTGTCCACATCATTTGCCAGATCTTTGGCAGATCTCGTTTCCGTCCCCTTGAACATCATGTGCTCGATGAAGTGAGAGATGCCAGAAATATCCTCAGTTTCATGAATGGCACCTGATTTTACCCAGATGCCAATTGCTGCAGACTGTACATAGTCAGTCTTTTCCGTTATTAAAATAGAACCGCAGTTCAGTCGTTTTACGTTGATCATTTAGTCTTCTTCCTTCTGCTCGCCGCTGCGGTTTGCAGCCGCCAGGTCCAAAAGCTCTTTGGACTTGCCTATGATGTAATCGTAGGCACCGATGCCGTGAGGAACCATGCAGTCTGAGCAGTCTTTAATATTGTTCTCAGTGTATTTGAAGTTGCCGCCGCACTTGTCTCCAAGAGTGTAGAGCGGGCAGTAACAGAACAGACAGTTAAACTTGTCCGGATCCTTAACGTCATGACAAGGGAAAAATTCGCATGCCTTGTGATTGATAAATTTATAGTTCTCCATCGTCTTCGCCTTTCCGGGCCGTCTCTGCGGCCGCTTCTTCTGCTGCTTTTGCATTTTCTTCGATCACTTCTTCGATCGCTTTGTCAACAGGGTTTATTTCGGCATCCTCCGCCGTTTCTTCTGCCGCTTCTTCCGGTTTCTCCTCTGCCGTTTCTTCTGATGTCTCTTCCGGTTCTGCCAGTGCGACGACCTCATCTCCTATAGGAACCGGCTTGGTTTCCTTGATCAGATGTCCGGCCAGGATCTCATAAAATCCTGCCTCTGTAGAAAGAATGTATACAAGTACAGGCGCAACGAACAGTGAACCTACGAGAGAGAACAGTCCAACGATGAATGCATTGGACGATACGATATTGCCGATGCTGGCAAAGATTCCGGATGGAAGCGATGCCAGAAGGCTCCAGCCGATGAATGACAGGGAGAGCCAGAAATACTTGGCCTTGTTGCCTTTCATCATGGCCTTGCTCTCGTTCATACACTGTCTAACGCCTTTGTTCGGATCGTCGGCCAGAATGAAAAATGCCTGACTGTATCTGATGGATGCGATAATTCCCGGAATGATGAACAGCAGTGTCCACAGGAAAACGAACAGATACATAAACAGGAACAGTCCCAGTGACTTCTTGAAGTGTTCAAATCCGAGGAACACGTCGACTGTTTCGACCCTGTGTCTTCTGAACAGCGCAAGAAAATACATGGAAACGCCAAGGCACAGAGGTCCCATGACCAGTAACATATATACCGTGCTCAAAAGAGACGACTGCGGCATGGAATTGTAAAGCTGCGCATATGTCTCAGGATCCAGTCCGTAGGTAAACCCGTCAGACACAAGGAAATTGCTTATATTCGAGCCAAAAAGACTGTCAAATACGTAAGTCGGCAGCGAAACACACAGCATGAAAACGACAGCCGTGATGATCGCGTCCTTCCACTTTCCCGCCAGAGCGTTTCTTCCCAGCGCTCTCAGGTTTTTACTCGATTCGGTTATGATAATGTTTTCTTCTATCAATGAATTCTGCATTTGATTACCTCACACACCCTCTATAATTGATGGAATCATATTATCATATCTCGTGTTCATATGCAAAAGCGATAACCTAAAAATCTATTAAAAAACGGGCGGATAACCGCCCGTTTTTTTGATACATTCTAACTGTATTACCTATGCCATTAATAGAGATTCTGGAAGATCTCAGCGATTTCCGCTTCTGACAGTTCAACATAGTTGTTGCCCAGCAGTCTCTGCTGGTTATCGATAGTTGACTTCGCAAACGGAGCCACCTGGTCTTCTGTCATGCCGTACTCTCTCAGAGGCTTCTTCTCGAGGATCTTGCCGAGGAATGCATCCAGTTCTTCATAAACCACATCTTCACTGCATCCGAGAACGTCGCAGAAGATCTTGTTGGCTTCCTGGATCTTGCCTACAGGCTGCTTTCTCATGTACATCTTGAATACTTCAGTGAAGCAGATGAAGTTCGCTTCGCCGTGAGGAATGTGGAATGCACCGCCGTGTGCATATGACAGAGCGTGTACAGCTGCACATCCTGCGTTTCCGAAAGCGATTCCGGCATAAGTCGCTGCCAAGCAGAAGTCTTTGAGCAGATCTGCTCTGTTTTCCTTCGTGTTGCCGCCTCTTTCAACGATCTTCTTGTAACCGCCCATGATGAGAGCGATCGCTTCCTTTGAAAGGATCTCCGTGAACGGTGATGCCTTTGGTGACAGGAATGATTCTACAGCGTGGATCAGAGCGTCAACAGATGATGTTGCAAATACCTTGTCAGGCAGTCCCTGGAGTGATTCTGGAATAAGAACTGCTTCGTCGGCAAAAGTATCAGGAGTAGCGATGCCCTTCTTCAGGTTAAGTGAAGGGATGGATGCTACTGCAACATTCGTTACTTCTGAACCTGTTCCGCATGTTGTAGGAACAGCGATGAGCTTTTTGATCTTCTTGCAAGGATACTTGTCTGTGTACAGATCAGCGACCTTGTCAGGGATCTCGCATGCCAGAACCTTGCAGCAGTCAACGATCGTGCCGCCGCCAAATGCGATGATTCTGTCATATTCATACTTATCCATCTCGGCCTTCATGGCGTCCATCATTTCGTCTGTCGGTTCGCCCATGCCGTACTTTTCCTGGTAAATAACAGGCATGTCGATGCCGAGACCTTCAACGTATGGCTTATACATCCATTCGTTCGTTACGAGGATGTCGCCCTTTCCGAGCTTGAACTCGTCGTTAAAATCCTTGAAAGTATCAAAATAGTGAATGGTTGGAACGAGTTTTAATGCTTGCATGATTAATACCTCCTTAAATCAGCGGATGCATCGATTATTCGTCATAGCTGTGGTGGAAGATTTCCTTCATTGCTTCCTTGAGCTCCGGTCTGAAGTCAGGGTGAGCGATGTCGATGAGAGCTTTCGCTCTTTCTTTGTTGCTCTTTCCCCACAGATCAGCGATACCATACTCGGTTACTACGAATTCGGTATCATTTCTGGAATCCGTTACGACCTGCTTGTCAGCCAGATGCGCAGTTATCTTGGAAATCTTGGTTCCATCCTTCTTGACTGTAATGGACGGCATTGCGATGATGCCCTTGCCCAGACCGTCTCTTGCCATTGCGGCGCCGCGAATGAAGTCGACCTGTCCGCCTACACCTGAGAACTGTACGTCTCCGCCGAGCGTATCGGATGCGACCTGTCCATAGAGGTCACAGCCCAGTGCTCCGTTGATGGCGATCATCTTAGAGCAGTTCATGATGATCGTAGGGTCGTTAACATAGTCAACAGGCATTACCTTGACCGCGTGGTTGTGGTCGCAGAACTCGTAGAGTTCTTTCGTACCCATTACGAAGTTGGCAACCATTACATCCTTATCGAATGACTTCATGGTGTTGTCGATAACGCCTTCATAGTAAAGGTTCATCGCACCGTCACCCAGCATTTCTGAATGCAGACCCAGATGCTTCTTGTTCTTCAGCTGTGCGCAGACAGCGTCAGGAATGGATCCGATACCAAGCTGCAGTGTTGCGCCGTCCTCGATCAGGCTTGCGCAGTGCCTGCCGATCTCTTCCTCAACATCGCCGATCTTGGAAGCAGGAATCGTCGGCAGTTCTTCATCGTATTCAACGATCGCGTCAGCATATTCCATGAGTGGGAATACGACATCGCCGTATGTGAACGGAACGTGCTCGTTGACCTGTGCGATTACAGTCTTTGCAGACTTGATTGCCTGTACGGTATAGTCGCCTGAAACGCCGGTCGATACGTAACCGAGTTTATCCGGCTTGGAAACCTGAATGAGAACTACGTCGACCTGTATTCTTCCCTGTCTCATGAGCTCCGGAAGTTCATGGAAGAAGAATGTGGTGTAATCACCCCAATCATTACAGGCTTTTCTCGTCTGTCCGGAAATAAACCACATGTTTGGATGGAAGTTTTCCTTGTACTCTTCTTTGCAGTAGTCTCCAGGACCGAGTGAGAACATGTGAGATATCTCAACATTCTTGTAGTTTTTCGCGTTCCTGACCATAGCTCTGACGAGTTCTGCAGGCTCACCTACATCGTGCTGGAACACGACTTTGTCGTTGGACTTGATGAGCTGAACAGCTTCGTCAGAAGTCATTTTCTTTGAATCATATAATTCTTTCCAGTTTTTCATTGATTCAATCCTCCATTGTAACTTTAAGTTTTGTTTTTATATTTTCAATGTGATCTTTATCCCACATCTTATAGACATTGCCTTTAACATCGTACTGTTCATAGGACGCGCAGCAGGCGGTACAACCGCCGATCACCAGCAGGTTGTCTACCGGGTTTCCTTCTTCAGCATGCACAAAATCTATATCGCTCAAATCATCTTTGATCTGCCTGAAAGCCGCCCCGCGGTCATACCTCGGGTTGCAGCCTCCGCAGAACTTTACTCCGCATTTCATATGGACCTCAAATGTTAATATTTTAACTTAGGCATTCTTTTTATGGGCCGCCTTGCCATCAAAGCGGCCCGATAAAAAGACTATTTGATCTTATTTGGATTCAAATTATTTGATGCCGGCAATCGCCTTTGCAAGAGCCTTCTTGCCTTCGATGTTGCCCTGTCTCTGGATCATGATTCTCTGAGCCTGAGGTGAGCCTGCACCGTGCATTGACTCTGTTCTGTATCCTACTGCAGCTGAGCCGAGGCAGAGGTTTTCAACCAGTCTCATGATTCTCTGTCTGCCTTCAGTGTCGCATGCATCCTCGTTACCAACGAAGAACTTCTGGCAGAAGTCGCCAATAGTCTCGCCGTTCTTACCAACCTTGAGATCTGACTTGAAGTCTGTCTCTGACGGCATCGTTACCATGAGACCGCCTGCGATATCTTCAGCAAGTCTTACGATCTCGTAAGGGAATCTTGTAACGTTCTGCTTACATACGTTAGCCAGGAGCAGGTCGATCTGATAGTTGCCCGCCTTAGTTGGATATCCTTCTGTTGAGCAAGCGATACCGCAGCAGTACAGAGTTTCGTTCAGGTGAGTCATCTCGATCAGCTTGTCCTTGATGTGTGAAGCCTTCTGTGCGCCGTTGTATTCAGCAGCCAGAGCAGCAGCACCGATCAGAACGTCGCCTACGCCGACCTTGCAGCCGCCGTATGACTGTCTGTGGTAACCTGCGAATCTTTCGACCAGCATACCTGCGAAATCATATTCACCGGCCATGAAGATGTACTCGTTAGGAATAAATACGTCATCGAATACTACGAGTGCTTCCTGTCCGCCGAACTGAGCATTACCCAGATCGATGTCAGCGCCCTCTTCCAGCTTTCTGGTATCGCATGACTGTCTGCCGTAAACCATGAACATTCCTTCTACATCTGAAGGGCAGGCAAATGCTACAGCATAGTCCTTGTCATCTTCAGGCATTGCCTGTGTAGGCATTACGATGTGCCAGTGTGAGTTGATGGAACCGGTCTGGTGAACCTTTGCGCCTCTTACAACGATACCGTCATCTCTTCTCTCCTTGATTCTTACGAAGAGATCAGGGTCAACCTGCTGTGAAGGTCTCTTGCCTCTGTTTCCCTTAGGGTCTGTCATAGCTCCGTCGACTACCAGGTCTTTTTCCTGTACCATCTTCAGGAATTCTACGAAGTTCTTGTGATAGTTAGTGCCATACTTCTCGTCGATTTCGAAAGTCGTTGAGAACATAGCGTTGAATGCGTCCATACCTACGCATCTCTGGAAGCAGCCAGCAGTCTTCTGTCCGCAAAGTCTCTGCATCTTGACTTTGTTCTTCAGGTCTTCTGTACTCTGGTGCAGATGAGCAAATCTATTGATCGTTTCGCCGGTCAGATTTGATTTTACAGTCATCAGGTCTTTGTACTCAGGATCCTGTGCCAGATCATAAGTTACCTTGACGCAGTTGATGGAAGGTCTGATGATTGGATGGTCTACCCAGTTATCGATCTTCTCGCCAAACATGTAAACTCTTGTCTTCAGCTGTCTTAAACTCTCAATATACTGTTCGCCTGTCATTAACATAATTAAATCACTCCTTTTTATTGGTTGGACATCTGCACACCGGCGTGTACAGGATAATTGTGAACAAATAACTTACTTCTATTGAACAGATTGCCACGGGCCGCCTGTTAATCGACTTTCACATTGCCGTTGAGGATCTGGCGCGCCATATCCAAAAGCTCATCGCTGACCGATGTATCCAGCACCACGTCCTTCAGTTCCGGACAGCCGCCCATCACGAAATCCTTAACCACACTCTCAAGGGTGTCCTGGGCGGATGGGCACTGGGCGCAGGCACCTGTAAGTCTGATATAAGCCACGCCGTCTTCCAGTTTTGAGAGGGACGATCCGCCGAAATGTTCCGCCAAAACCGGATCAACATGTTCCCTCAATATTTCCCTGATTTTCTCTTCCAACACGCACCTCTTTTATTGCCAAATCACTATCGTTTCAATTATATTCTCTGCCTATACCTTTTTCAAGTGAATAAACATACACGTCTCAACATTGATACAAATTTTTTTATTCTCCGACGAGTATCCTGGAGACGGCGTCATGCCAGCCGCGAATGAGGTTCTCGCGTCTCTCGTCATCCATCTCAGGACTGAATATCCGGTCAATGGTCCAGTTGGATTTGATATCCTCCTTGGATTCCCAGAACCCTGTGGCCAGACCCGACAGATATGCCGCTCCAAGCGATGTCGTTTCCGTGCAGACCGGTCTGTAGACATCCTGTCCCAGAATGTCCGCCTGAAACTGCAGCATGAAGTTGTTCGCTGCGGCCCCGCCGTCGACTTTGAAGTCACAGATGGTCTGATCCATATCCTCTTCCACTGCTTTGAGAAGGTCGTAGGTCTGATAGGCCATGGATTCGACCGCCGCTCTGACGATGTGATTCCTGCCGGCGCCTCTTGTCAATCCCAGGATACCGCCTCTTGCGTAAGGATCCCAGTAAGGCGCACCGATTCCCGTAAACGCAGGAACGATATAGACGCCTGCCGTATCGTCCACCAGTTTTGCCAGCTCTTCCGTTTCCGCAGCGGTCGTAATGATGCCCAGTTCGTCTCTGAGCCACTGGATCGTCGCGCCTGATACGAAAACTGAGCCTTCCAGCGCATAGGTCACTTCGTCTCCGATGCCCCAAGCGATGGTGCTGAGGAGGCCGTTGCCCGATTTGATGATTTTATCTCCGGTATTGACCAGAACGAAACCTCCGGTGCCGTAGGTGTTCTTCGCGTCTCCTTCCTCGAAGCAGACCTGCCCGAATAGTGCGGCCTGCTGGTCTCCGGCCGCACCGCCGATAATGATCGGCCCGCCGAAGATATCCGGATCCGTTTCGCCGTATACGCAGCTTGACGGTTTTGGCTCCGGCAGCATGCACGCAGGGATATCCAGCCTTTTGAGGATCTCCTCATCCCAGCAGAGATCGCGGATGTTGAACATCATGGTCCTGGACGCGTTGGAATAGTCGGTCACATGGACCTTTCCTCCCGTCATGTTCCAGATGAGCCATGTTTCGATGGTACCAAAAAGCAGATCCCCGGCCTCAGCCTTTGCACGGGCATCGGGAACGTTCGTCAGTATCCAATTGAGTTTCGTTCCGCTGAAATAAGGATCGATCAGAAGACCGGTCTTGTCGCGGTATTCCTCCGTAAGACCGTCTTCTTTCAGTTCCTCGCAGAAACCGGCCGTGCGCCTGCACTGCCATACGATTGCATTATAGACGGGTTTGCCTGTGTTCTTATCCCAGACAACTGTCGTTTCTCTCTGATTGGTGATACCGATGGAATCGATGTCGGAAGCCGTAAGTTCGACCTTCCTGAGGGCTTCTCTGGCGACTTCCAGCTGGGTTGACCAGATTTCGATTGGATCGTGTTCGACCCAGCCCGCCTGCGGAAAGATCTGCCTGAACTCCTTCTGCGCAACGCTGATCTGCTGACCGCAGCGGTCATAAATGATGCATCTTGAACTGGTCGTGCCCTGATCGAGGGCCATTACGTACTTCCCTTTCATCGGCCTTTTCTCCTATACGAATTCCGCCATGACGCGGCTTGAAATGTCTTTTCCTTTATCGGTCAGCTTCAGTATCGTGCCGTCAAAGTCAAGATATCCGAAATAGATATTTATGAGTGAAGGGTCGTAAACCTTGAAGAACTCAACACCGAAGATGTTTTCGAATTCCCTGATGTTGATTCCTTCCTTCTTCCTGAGTCCAGTGAAGACGAATACGCCCATTTCGTCACGCTTGCTGTACTTCTCGATGTCTTCTATATCGACGGGTGCCTCCGATGCCTTGATGTGGTCGAGGTAGCTGATCATATCACTGCAGTTTTTGTATCTGACGCCGCCGATAAAGGAACTGGCGCCAAGTCCAAGTCCCAGATATTCCTGATAAGACCAGTACTTATCGTTGTGCCTGCTCTCGTAGCCGGGAAGGGCCGCATTGGAGATCTCGTAGAGATTGTACCCTGCATCCTCCAGCATGAGGGACGCGTCGTGGTACATGCGCCTGTCCACGAAGTCCGACGTTTCCGTCATGATGTTGTCCTCGTAGATCATCTTATAGAATGCCGTTCCCTCTTCCACCTGAAGGCTGTAGAGGGAGATGTGCTGCGGTCTCAGAAAGATACACTGCCTGATGGAATCACGCCACATTTTCATGGTCTGTCCCGGAATGCCGAACATGAGATCGATGTTGATGTTTTCGAATCCCGCCTTCTTGGCGTTCCTGACTGCCGTGAACGCATCGTTCTTATCATGAGCCCTGCCCATGAGTTTGAGCACAGAATTATCCCATGACTGCACACCGATGCTGATCCTGTTGATTCCGGTCTCGCGGAATCTGCGCAGTTTCTCTTCATTTGCAGTCGCCGGATTGCACTCGATGGTGATCTCAGCAAACTCGTCAACGGTAAAGTGTTCTCTCACGCTGTCCATGATAGCGGCAACGTTCTCTGCGGACAGTATGGACGGTGTTCCGCCGCCGATATAGATACTGTCAACGACCTTATACGGCCATTCGCTTCCCTTGATAGAGATTTCCCTGATCAGAGCCTGCGTATATTCCGAGAGGATGTTCTCGTCAGAACACGGAAATGACAGAAAATCGCAATACCTGCATTTTCTCAAACAGAATGGAATATGAAGATACAGACCGATCCTATTTGTTGTCGTCATATTTCAGCACCGCAGTGAATGCTTCCTGTGGTACCTCTACAGTACCGAACTGGCGCATTCTCTTTTTTCCTTCCTTTTGTTTTTCGAGCAATTTCTTCTTTCGGGAGATATCGCCGCCGTAACACTTGGCTATAACGTCTTTGCGATATGCCCTTACCGTTTCTCTCGCTATGATCTTTTGTCCTATGGATGCCTGAATAGGCACTTCAAACTGATGCTTCGGAATGATCTCCTTGAGCTTGGCGCAGACGAAACGTCCGCGGCTGTAAGCCTTTGATTCATGAACGATCATGCTGAAAGCATCAACCATATCCTTGTTGAGGAGTATATCCAGCTTCACGACCTTTGACGGTTCGTATCTGGAGAACTCGTAGTCCAGAGAGCCGTACCCTCTCGTCTTCGACTTCAGCGCATCGAAGAAGTCATAGATGACCTCGTTCAAAGGCATGTCGTAGTGAAGATTGACTCTGGATTCCGTGATGTATTCCATGTTCTTGAGCCTGCCGCGTCTTTCCTGGCAGATCTCCATGATGTTGCCCACGTATTCCTTCGGAACCATGATGTCCGCATTGACCATCGGCTCTTCGATGTGGTCGATCTCCATCGGATCCGGCAGATTTGAAGGATTCTGCACCATCTCCACGGTACCGTCAGTCTTAACGACCTTGTAGATAACGCTCGGCGAAGTGGTGATGACGCCAAGGTCGAACTCACGCTCGAGACGTTCGACGATGATCTCCATATGCAAAAGCCCGAGGAATCCGCATCTGAATCCGTAGCTGAGAGCCGTTGATGTCTCCGGCTCGAAATGAAAGGCCGCGTCGTTGACCTGGAGTTTCTCCAGGGCGTCCTTGACGTTCTCGTATTTCTCGCCTTCCGCCGGATAGATGCCGCAATATACCATGGACTGCACCTTTTTATAGCCGGGCAAAGGCTCGTCAGTCGGATCTGAAGCCAGGGTGATCGTATCACCCACGCGGGCATCAGCCACCTGCTTGATGCTGGCGCAGATATAGCCTACTTCACCGGCTCTGAGTTCTTTGCATTCCACCGGTCCCGGTGAATAGGTGCCGACTTCCGTAACTTCGTAGTTCTTCTTCGTATTCATGAGGCGAATGATATCGCCCTCTTTGACTGTCCCGTTGAATATTCTCGCATAGATCACGACGCCTTTGTAGTTGTCGTAATAGGAGTCGAAGATAAGGGCTTTGAGCTTTGCCTTGTCATCTCCCTCCGGTGCCGGAATGTCGGTGACGATCTTCTCCAGGAGCTCGTCGATACCGGTGCCTTCTTTTGCCGAGATCAGCGGCGCTTCCGACGCATCGACGCCAAGGACATCTTCGATTTCCTCCTTGACCTCGTCAGGCCGCGCACTTGCCAGGTCGATCTTGTTCAGGACCGGCAGGATCTCCAGATCTTCGTCCATGGCCAGGTAGACGTTGGCCAGCGTCTGAGCCTCAACGCCCTGGGTGGCGTCCACGACAAGAACAGCGCCCTCACATGCCGCAAGGGATCTGGATACTTCGTATGTAAAATCCACATGGCCCGGCGTATCGATCAGGTTGAAGATGTATTCGTTTCCGTCCTTCGAATGGAACACGAGTCTTGTCGTCTGCAGCTTGATGGTGATGCCGCGTTCTCTCTCCAGATCCATGTTGTCCAGAAACTGCTCCCTCATGTCTCTCTTGCTGACGAGACCTGTTTTCTCGATGAGTCTGTCGGCAAGGGTTGATTTACCGTGGTCTATGTGAGCAATAATGCTGAAATTTCTTATGTACTTCCTGTAGTTATCCATGTTCTATCTGATTGCTGTTTCCAGAGCCAGTTCCATCATCTTTGTGAATTCCTGCTGCCTCTGCTGCACTGTCGCCTTCTCTCCTGTCACGAAGTGATCGCTGATGCTCATCATGGCCAGTGCGTTCACTCTGTTATACGCCGCGTTCATGTAAAGGGCTGCGGCCTCCATTTCGACGGCCAGTACGCCCATGTTCTTCCATCGTTTCCACCAGTCCGGATTCGTCTCATAAAAAACATCGCAGGATACGATGTTGCCGGCCTTGAACTTATGACCGGTCGCCTCTGACGCCGCCTCGAGCTTGGTGATAAGCTCGTAGCTGGCGCACGGTGCGTAGTTGCCCGGAACGTCAAAAGCGTGTATATAATTCGAGTCTGTTGAAGCGGCGATTCCAACGACGATATCACCGATATCTATATCCTCATGAAAAGAACCGGCAGTACCTATCCTGATCAGGTTCTCTACGCCGTATTCCGTGATCAGTTCCCATGAGTAAATACCCATGGAAGGCATCCCCATGCCGGTCCCCTGGACCGAAACAGGCACGCCCTTGTACTTGCCGGTAAACCCCAGCATATTCCTGATTTCCGAATAGCAAAATGCATCTTCGAGATAGTTCTCTGCGATGAACTTCGCCCTCAGCGGATCTCCCGGGAGAAGTACTGTTTTCGCTATTTCGCCGCTCTTTGCCGCATTGACATGTGTACTCATATAATTCCTCTTCATTCTTTACCCAAAAACCCAATTTGATTATAACACAAAAGCCTTGTGAAAAAGAATACAAAAAAGTAAAAACCACTCCGCTGAGACAATTCGGAGTGGTCTCTCATCGCATTTAACTTATGCGCCGGTGGGGACGGGTGAGAATTAGGCGTTCGCCTTGTTGAATCTCTTTGTTAATCTTGAAACTTTTCTTGATGCTGCGTTCTTGTGGATCGTTCCCTTTGAAGCTGCCTGCATCAGTTTCTTTTCGGCCAGAGCCAGCTTTTCAGCTGCCATATCCAGATCGCCGGCATCGATTGCTGCCTCATATGCTTTGAGGATCGCCTTCAGATGTCCTTTGATTCTTCTGTTTCTGGCTGTCTTCTTGTCGATAACACGGATTCTTTTCTTTGCGGATTTAATGTTAGCCATTCATTTACCCCACTTTCTTAATAGATAGCTTGTCGCTCAGAATTGAGACGACACAAATTCGCAAGTGACATTATATACGCTGTCAATCAATATAGCAAGAGAAATTTAATTGACAGTTGTTTCCAATAACTGTAAAATATTTACATATTGGAGGTTGGGATCATGAGTAAAATCAAAGACATTATGGACCGTTATTTCAGCAGGGATGATATCGCAAAGGAAAAGATTAAAAAAGCCGCCCTTCTCGTTGTTCTGGCCGGAGTCGCACTGGTTGCCTTTGCCGTAAACACGGGTGACGATGAGGAACTTACCCGTGATGAGATTCCTGAAATCGAGGAAACCGTCGCCGCAGACATCTACGTTGATATCGGCGGCGCTGTCAAAGTGCCCCAGCTCGCCGTGCTGCCTCAGGGCAGCCGTGTTGAGGATGCCATCATTGCGGCAGGCGGTCTCACGGAAGATGCGGATGTTTCCGGCATCAACCGGGCCGAGTTTCTGGAGGACGGCGAGAAGATCTATATTCCGGAGCTCGTTGACGATGAAGGCGGAGCATCGTCCGGATACAGCGGGACTGGCTCACCGAGTGAGACGGGATCATCTGCCTCATCCGGATCTGCCGGCAGTGTCTCCGGTACAGCCGGCGGCAAGATCAACATCAACACGGCTGATTCCTCACAATTGCAGCAGCTGAGCGGCGTTGGCCCTGCAACGGCCCAGAAAATCATCGACTACAGGACATCAAATGGACGTTTCCGAACGATCGAAGATATAAAAAATGTCTCCGGGATCGGAGACAAGACTTTTGAGAAATTAAAGGACCACATCACGATCTAACGGATCTTCTGCTCCGTTTCGTCCTTGAAATACAAACGCTTGCGGGCGATGTCCATATCGCAGCGCGGCGTCTCGATGCCAAAACGCTTCACGAGAGCTTCGATCAGCAGTTCCGGACTGAGATTGGACTCGCTGCCGGCATCGAGAATGCAGTCGATATGCAGGGTCTGCCCTTTTGCCGCAGTATCTGTTTCCTTCTGGAACTGCAGGCTTCGGATCTTCGATTTGATGTCGACGAGTACCGGTTCCGGCTTTTTCTTCTGCTTCTTCAGGACCAGGATCTCTTCCTGATTCATGAAATTCTCGTAGATCGCGGCACCGTCAAGTTCGGCCGTTCTGCCGGTCACATCAGGAATCTGGATCATGTACTCCGCAGCTGTGGTTTCTGCGGCCAGCGTCTTCCTGAGCCATGGGGCTTCGATGATCCTCTTGAGCGTCAGTCCCTCCGGCATGATGGCGGAGAGCTTTTGCAGCATCTCATCGGCAGCAAAAGGCTCGGAGGCCGCATCGGCAGCCGCCGTCTCGAATTCCACGTACTCCTCCAGCCCCCAGTATCCGAGGGACAAAGGCTGTGCGAAGCCCATTTTCGGATGCGGGTTGAATCCCTGAGAGTATGCGATGCTGATCCCTGCCCGCTTGAAAGACCTCTTGAAGACCTTCATGATATCCAGGTGGGATGTGTAGCATATGGTTCCTGTTTTGCTGAATTCGATGATGTATTTCATGTTCCTATCTGGCTTTCATATTCACAAAGCACTCCGTGTGCCTGTTCATGCCGCAGCCTGTACAGCCTTCTCTGCAGTCAGGCGTTGTCGTTTCTTTTCTGGCCTTCGCGGCCTCATTTTTGAGATAATCCTTACTGATAAACGAATCGATGATATCCCATGGGAGACGTTCTGCCGGGCCGTAGCCGCGGTAGTTATAGAAATCTTCCATTTCCCTGCCATCTGCAAAACCTGCAGTCTCAGCCGCCTCATCAAAGGCCTTTACCCATTTACCTGCATCGAAGTACTCGGTCCATGCATCGAAGGTGCAGCCTGATTTCCAGGCATTCATGATAACCTGTCCCATTCTCCTGTCTCCGCGGGCCAGGGCGCACTCAAGATTACTGGTGTTTGTCTCATGATAATTGAAAGTGACCCCTTTGATTCGCAACTTACCAGAAAGATAATTATGTTTACTAATGAAATCCTCCGGCCGATCCTGTTTTTCCCACTGAAACGGGGTGTGCGGCTTCGGTACGAAGTTGGAAACACTGACCGTGATTCGGAATCTTCCGCCCTTTCGGCCCCTGATCTCATAGTTGATGTCCATGATTTTGCGGGCGATATCGGCGATTCCATCCAGATCTTCGTACGTTTCCGTCGGAAGACCGATCATGAAGTACAGTTTGATGTGCTCCCAACCCAGCTGGATCGCCTGTCTTACCGCATCATAGATGTCATCCTCTGTAATATTCTTGTTGATGACGTCTCTGAGCCTTTGGGTCCCCGCTTCCGGTGCGAATGTGAGTCCGGACTTCCGATACCCCTGGATCTCGTTCAAAACGTTGAAGGAGAAGGAATCCAGACGCAGGGACGGAAGGGATAATGCCACATTGGAGCTTTTACAGATGCCCATCAGCGTGGTCGCCATGTCCTCGAAGTTGGAGTAGTCGCTGGTCGAAAGAGACAGCAGCGAAAGCTCGTCATGTCCCGTATTTTTGATCTGCTCCTGTGCAAGACCGATGATGGTATCTGTCTTTCGTTCCCGAACCGGACGGTAGATTATACCCGCCTGGCAGAACCTGCAGCCGCGGGTGCAACCGCGGAACGTCTCAACCACGCAGCGGTCATGGACCGTATCGATGAAGGGAACGATGTTGTTTACAGGGAACTCTACCTTCTCAATATCCCGCAGAAGCGCCCTATTTACCCTCTCAGGGGCTTTTTCACAGGTTTTGACGTATTCCCTGATCGTGCCGTTTTCGTTGTAGGAAACGCTGTAATACTCCGGAATATACACGCCGTCGAGCCCGACGATCGCCGACAGGAACGCATCCCGCAGGGAAATGGCAGATCCTTCCCCGTGCGCTTCCTTGACGCGGCCGTAGATCCTGCAGACCTCAGGCAGCAGTTCCTCGCCGTCTCCGATGAGAAAAACGTCCACAAAGTCCGCCAAAGGCTCCGGATTATAGGCGCATGGTCCGCCCGCGATGATGAGCGGATAGCGGATGCCCTTTTCAGCAGCTCTGATCCTGTCCTCACGCTTCACCGGGATGCCGCCAAGATCCATCATATTCAGGATGTTGGTGTAGGACATCTCATACTGCAGCGTGAAGGCAAAAAAATCAAGGGCATTGACCGGCGTAAAGGTTTCAAGTGTGAAAAGCCTGCGGCCTTCGGCTCGCATCAGTTCTTCCATGTCCTTTGCCGGGGCAAAAACCCTCTCGCAATAAATGTTTTCGTCTTGATTCAGAATATTATAAAGGATCTGCAGGCCAAGATAGGACATGCCGATCTCATAGGTGTCAGGAAAAGCGAATCCCAGACGTACGGAAACGTCCGCAGGATCCTTTCTGACCATGTTGACTTCGCCGCCAATGTATCTTGCCGGCTTTTCGACGCGCTTTAAGATGTTATCAAGCTGTCTGTCAATCATAGATTAGATTCTCCATCAGTTCGTCTATAGAGCCGATCCTGCGCTCTATATCCGCCAGGAGCACCTTCGTCTGCTCCTTCTTGGCCAGAATCCTGTCCTTTGCCTCAGGATGGCCGTTTCTTTCAGCTTTTTTGATGATATAGTCCATGCGGTCATCGATGCCGGCATACCGGTCTTCCAGCGTCAGCCTGTCGCCGAGACTGACCAGATCGATCTCCGTCAGATGATCCGCATCGTTGACGAATTCATACATCATATGAGGGCGAACGACTTTTTCCTCCTCAAAGAATCCGTGGGCAGCGCAGTAATCGGCTGCCACATCCCAGTGATTCTCCTCGACCCTTGCCATATCATGCAAAAGCCCTGCAGCCAGGACCAGATCCAAATCGAACGGGCGCGGCGGGAAAGCTTCGTTCTCCCCTTCCTTCTGCGCATAATAGGTCCTGACGATATCGTCGGGCCTGGTGCATCTTAAGAGGGTGATCTCGCTGACCGGAGCGGCCTTTGTACCGCCATTCCGGTTCAGTGCCTCTCCCAGTTTGCTGGCGACCGCCGCCACGGACTTGCAGTGCCCCACGACATGAGGCGGTGTCCCGTAGTCCTTGAGGATCTGCAAACACTCTGCCTTACTCGGATGTTTCGTCATAGTCGTCGTAGTCGTCATCGATGTAGTCCTCATCGTAATACTCAAATTCCTGGTCGAACAGCTTGATGGTGTCACCGTCCTGCATGCCGAGTTCCTTCAGCATTTCGTAGGCACCGCTGTTCTCGATGTATTTGAACAGGTATCTTCTCGATCCGTGATCGTAGAAGTTTGTGGAATTGTAGATTTTCTCCAGCTGCTTGCCGGTGATGATATAGTTTTGGCCGTCGAAGTCCACAAAGACCTTTCTGTAGTCTTGGTCCTCGTCATCCGCAGCGAAGTCAAAGTACTCGTAATATCCTTCGAAATCGGATTCTTCGATTTCATCCAGCATCTTTGCGGCTTCCGCTATGATCTCCTGGACGCCCTGTCCAGCCGGCGCGGACATTGGAAATACCTTGTAGCCCTTACCTTCCACATATTCCTTGAATTCAATGTATTCGTCGCAGATCTCCAGATCCTCCGGGTCTGCCGTGCATCCCAGAATGTCGATCTTATTGGCTGCAACGATCTGAGGCTTTTGCAAAAGCTTCTCGTTGTATCTTGCCAGTTCCTCGTTGATCTTGTCGAAATCCTCTTTCGGATCTCGTCCCTCGCTGCCCGAAACGTCGACCACGTGAATGAGCACCTTGGTACGTTCGATGTGCTTGAGGAAGTAGTGGCCCAGACCTGCGCCCTCGCTTGCGCCCTCAATGATGCCGGCAACGTCAGCCATGACAAAACTCTTGTCATAGTACTGAACGACGCCGAGATTCGGGTTGATCGTCGTGAAGTGATAGTTTGCCACCTTCGGACGCGCACTGGTGCAAGCCGTCAGCAGCGATGACTTGCCTACATTCGGAAAGCCGATCAGTCCAACGTCTGCGATCAGCTTCATTTCCAGTATGACGTCGCGTTCCTTCGCAAAGCCTCCGGCTTCCGCGAAGTTCGGCGCCTGTCTCGTCGGCGTGGCGAATCGGGCGTTGCCTTTGCCGCCTCTTCCGCCTTTGGCCGCAACAAAAGACTGTCCGTGCTGTCTCATGTCAGCCATGACTTTGCCGGACTTCTCATCGATTACCATGGTTCCGACAGGGATCTTGATAACCAGATTCTCCCCGTTCTTGCCGAACCTTTTTCTTTTCATGCCGTTTTGGCCGCTTTCGGCTTCATACTTTCTCTGATATCTGAAATCCATCAGTGTTCTCAGATTCTCGTCAGCCTGGAATATGACATCCCCGCCTTTGCCGCCGTCGCCGCCATCCGGTCCTCCTTCAGGCACATAGGGCTCCCGTCTGAATGACACGGCGCCGTTTCCGCCCTTACCGGATATGATCGTGATTTTCGCTCTATCTACAAACATTTCTTATACTCGTCTTTTGCTGCGCAAAAAATAAAGCCCCTAATTTACATCAGGGGCTCGAAAAAACTTACGCTTCTTTCGGATATACACTTACTTGCTTTCTCTTCTTGTCGTATCTTTCAAACTGAACAACGCCATTGACATCAGCAGTTAATGTGTCGTCTCCGCCTCTAGTAACATTCTTACCAGCGTGGAACTTGGTTCCTCTCTGTCTAACAAGAATGCTGCCGCCGCTTACGAACTGTCCGTTTCCAACCTTAACGCCTAAACGTTTCGACTCGGAATCACGACCGTTCTTCGAGCTACCTACACCCTTTTTACTTGCCATGGTTTGCCTCCTTTTATACTAAACTAACTCTGATTTCCTAATTACTTGATCGCAGCTTCGATCGTCTCGATCATGACTGCATTCGTAGCCTTCTCATCCAGCTCGATTCCGTTTTCCTTAGCGAACTCGATAAGCTCAGCCTTCTTCATTGACTTAAGTGACTTTGCAGGCTTTACAGGAGCTGCCTTAACTGCTTCCTCAGCCGGCTCTTCGACTTTTTCTTCTACCTGAACCTCTGCTGCTTCCTCTACTGGAGCTTCCTTTGGTTCTTCTTTCTTTACAGGAGCCTTTTCGCCTGCAACAGCTGTGATCTCAACCAGAGTATACGGCTGTCTGTGTCCCTGCTTCTTTCTGTAGTCCTTCTTGGCCTTGTACTTGAAGATGATAACCTTCTTGCCTTTGCCTGATTCAACTACTTTACCTTCAACAGTAAGTCCTTCCAGGTACGGAGTTCCGACTTTGATATCTGCTCCCTCTCCTGCGGCCAGGACCTTGTCAAATACTACAGCTGCGCCGTCTTCAACGTTGAGCTTTTCAACTCTGATCTGATCGCCGTTCTGTACTTTGTACTGTTTTCCACCTGTTTCAATAATTGCGTACATTAACTTGTTTCCTCCTCTATCCAGTCTCGCCTATGGGGTAGGATCACATGATTGTATCCTTTGAATGACCCGTTTCGTGCGGCTCGTACCCAAATATAATACTACAGATGAAAACCCTTGTAAAGCATTATTTTTCAACAAAAAACCGCCGCATTGCTATAAGCGCAGCGACGGTTTGAAGTGCAAATCAAATCAATCGATAATTACACCGTCCTCATCGATCTTCACGCCGTTCAGATCGTCCATAGCCTCTTCTGCCTGTGAAGGATGTCTCTGCTCATGGAGTTTATCGAGAAGCATCTTCTCGACAGTCGCCAGTACATCCGGATTATTGGCGAGGTAGTCTTTGACGTTCTCTCTTCCCTGACCGATCCTGTCGCCGTTGAAACTGTACCAGGAACCGGCCTTTTCGATGATTTTGGCCTCTACTGCACAGTCAAGAACATCTCCTTCCCTGGAAATGCCTGTTCCGTACATGATATCGAACTCCGCCTGCTTGAACGGAGGAGCCACCTTATTCTTGACGATCTTGGCTCTGGTTCTGTTGCCCAGTACCTGATCGCCGGACTTGATGCTCTCCACTCTCCTGACATCGATTCTCATGGAGGAGAAGAACTTCAACGCTCTGCCGCCCGTTGTTGTTTCCGGATTTCCGAACATGACGCCGATTTTCTCTCTCAACTGGTTGATGAAGATAATCGTCGTATTCGTCTTATTGATGACGCCGGCAAGCTTTCTCAGTGCCTGTGACATGAGTCTGGCCTGCATACCGACTGTAGCTTCGCCCATGGCTCCGTCGATTTCATGCTTCGGAACCAACGCTGCTACGGAGTCGACTACTATGACATCGATGGCGCCGCTGCGTACGAGCATCTCAGCGATTTCCAGAGCCTGTTCGCCGTAATCCGGCTGTGAGACCAAAAGCTCATCAACATCAACACCGAGATTTCTGGCATATTCAGGATCCAGCGCATGCTCCGCATCGATGAATGCAGCTCTGCCGCCGTTCTTCTGGGCTTCTGCGATGATGTGAAGTGTCAGCGTTGTCTTACCGGATGATTCCGGTCCGTAGATCTCGACGATTCTTCCTCTTGGCACGCCGCCGATACCGGTCGCAATGTCAAGACTCATAGAACCTGTAGAGATCGCCTCTATATTCAGCATGGCGTTATCATCGCCGAGCTTCATAACTGCGCCCTTGCCAAAAGTTCTCTGTATATTGTCCAGTGCGCTCTGCAGAGCCTTCTCTCTGTCAGCCTGAGATGCCTGCTGAGCACTCATCATATTGTTATTTTTCGTTGCCATCGATTTAACCTCCATTAGTGTGAACATTTGTTCTTTTTTAATAATACCCCTGTTGCTACCATTAGTCAATACCTTTTTTCAGAAAAAAGAAACTGCCCATTTTTAAGGCAGTTTCATTCTAATTCAATTTCCAATATTTGTCAATTCCGCTCGTTACAATGCCGCCCTTTAAGGTCAACCCGAAAACATTACCCCAGCGCTCTGTTGAGCATATCCAGCATGCTCAGTGTGGAGTATCTTCGGTTCCTGCCTCTGTCGGTGATGCGTCTGTCGATCTTGCGGCATGTAACTTCGCCCTTGTAATCCAGTCCGATGTAAACGAGGCCTACAGGCTTTTCGTCCGTTCCGCCGCCCGGACCTGCGATGCCCGTCACAGAGATGCCGATATCCGTTCCGGATACCCTTCTGATGCCGGTTGCCATCTCCAGCGCCGTTTCCTCGCTGACCGCTCCATAGGTTTCGATCGTCTCAGGTTTCACGCCCAGTTCCTGGATCTTGGCCTCGTTGCTGTACGTGACGATGCCCCGGTCGAAACACTCGGAGATTCCCGCAATATCCGTCAGCGCAGCTGCAAACATACCGCCTGTGCATGACTCCGCACATGCGATAGTAAGCTTTTGTTCCATCAGCTTGCGGGACACGACTCTGACGAGGTCCTCGTCGTCGTGGCTGTAGATGAACTGTCCCACCAGTTCGTCAACCTTGCGGATCATGTCCTCGACTGCCGCTTCCGCTTCCGCGCGGTTGGCTCTCTTGGACGCAACGCGCACGGAGCACTCGCTGTCCTTGGCATAAGTCGCGATGGTCGGGTCTGTCTGTCCGTCGATGAGGGGCAAAAGCGCCGTTTCCAGTTCCGACTCTCCGATGCCGAACATTCTCAGCTCCTTGTACACCAGAACGCCCTCGGCCATCCCTTCCAGCCACGGCATGACGGATCTGGTGAACATGCGCTTCATTTCACGCGGCGGTCCCGGCATGCAGGCAATGTACTGCTTTTTGCCGTCGGCCAAAGTCCTGTCCAGCGCAAAGCCCGGCGCCGTTCCTGCGTCGTTATAAAAGATCACGGCGCGGCTCGGCATCTCCGCCTGCTTGATGTTGTTGTCGGTCATGTAGGCCTTGTAGGCAAGCATCCTGCGCTTGATCTCTTCCAGGATGTCCTCCTGCAGCACCATTTCATCTCCCATGACCTGGCAGGCGATTTCCTTTGTCATATCATCCTGGGTCGGTCCCAGTCCGCCGGTGGTGATGATCAGGTCGCAGTCCTTGAAGGCCATTTCGATCATCTCGGCCAATCTTGCCGGATTGTCCCCTACCGTGTAGTGGTACATAACGTCAATGCCCAGGGTATTGAGTTCCCTGGACAGATAGACGACATTTGTATTTGTGATCTCACCGAGCAAAAGCTCAGTTCCTACGCTTAATAATGCTGCTTTCATGATTTATTCTTCTTCTATGCTTTATTCTTCATAGAGAAAACTTGCTTGTTCTTGATAATATATTCTGCTCCTGACCAGATGGTCATGATCAGTGCCGCCCAGAGCACGATCTGGTCTGCCGGACAATTGAACGGCAGCAGTGAGAACGGCCAGTTGTGGAGCATGATGAGCGGAATCGCGATCATCTGGCAGACCGTTTTGATCTTGCCGGACCATCCTGCTGCGATTACGATGCCCTCAGCTGCGGCAACCTGTCTCATGCCCGTAATGATGAACTCGCGTCCCAGAATGACGATGACCATCCACCCCGGGATGTCGCCCAGTTCCACAAGGCAGATGAAGGCCGACATGGTCAGCAGTTTATCCGCCAGCGGGTCCATGAGCTTGCCGAAGTTCGTGACCAGGTTGTACTTGCGTGCGATTTTGCCGTCCAGCATATCCGTAAACGCAGCGAGAATGAAAATGATCGTCGCCGCGACACCATGTCCCATGAGCAGGACGATGATGAATACGGGGATCGCCAGAACTCTTGCGATCGTCAGCTGATTTGGCAGGTTTTTGTTCTTGATCGTCTTTGTTTCGTTTTCCATTATCTAACCCTCTCGTATCAATGTGCCTGTGAGATCGTAATCAAAGGCATCATCTATGTGAACTCTCACCATGTCGCCAGGCTTGAGTTTCCTACCATCTTCTCCGGCCGGGTCTCTGAAAATGACCTCGCCGTCGATTTCCGGCGCATCGTAGGCAGTTCGCCCGATCCATGCGCCCTCCTCGTCCATTCCATCAACGAGAACATCGAGGACTTTACCGATCTTCTTTTCGCCGGTTTCTCTCGAAATATCCACCTGCATCCTCATGATCGAGTCTGCGCGGGCTTCTTTGACTTCATCATCGATCTGATTCGTCATCTCACCGGCAGGCGTTCCCTCTTCTCTCGAGTATGCAAAAACGCCAAGGCGTTCGAATCTCGTTTCTTCAACGAATTCCGCCAGCTGCTCGAAGTCTTCCTCCGTCTCTCCCGGAAATCCGGTGATGAAGGTGGTCCTGATGTGGATATCAGGGATCGCCTTTCTGAGTCTGGCAATCGTGTCTCTGATAGACGCAGACGTTGAACGCCTTCTCATGGCCGCCAGCACGTTGTCTGAGACGTGCTGCAGCGGGATATCGATGTAGTTGCAGATCTTCTCCTCTGCCGCCATGACTTCGATCAGTTCATCTGTGATCTTATCCTCGTAGCAGTACATGAGCCTGATCCATCGGATGCCGTCCACCCTGCAAAGCTTTTGCAAAAGCTCCGGCAGCGCCAGCTTCCCGTAGATATCGCGTCCGTATTCCGTCACATCCTGCGCGATGAGCAGCAGTTCCCTGGTGCCTGCGGCCGCCAGTTCCTCTGCTTCCGCCACAATGCTTTCCATCGGCCGGCTCCTGTAGCCGCCGCGGATCTGCGGGATCACGCAGTAGGCGCACCTGTTATTGCACCCCTCGGCGATCCTGAGTGTTTCCGAATACGGCATGTCAGACAGCTTCCTCGCGGTGAACTCCTCGAAGGTGTTCGGGCAAAGGCTCTGATAGACCTTACGCTCGGCTGAATTTCTGTATTCCTCTATGATCTGCGGGAACCGTTCGTATTCATTGACGCCGGTGAAAATATCGACTTCCGGTATGGACTCGAACAGGTCGCCGCTGTACCGCTGGCTCAGACAGCCGCTGACAACGATGATCGGATCATTGCCGGACTCCTCCCGAAACCTGACGACGTCAAAAATCTTGTCGATGGACTCCCGTTTGGCGTCATTGATGAATCCGCAAGTATTCACCACGATGACATCAGCCTGACCGATCTCATCCGTGACTTCATGACCTGCCTTTTCCCAGATACCTGCAAGACCTTCTGAGTCATTGAAGTTTTTGGGACATCCAAGTGTCTCTATGTATAGTTTCATCAGTTTTCCAAATCTCCTGCGCGGTCGCGCATTTCCATAAGATCCGCTTCAGAAATAAGGACCTGACGCGGTCTGCTTCCGTCCTGCGGACCGACGATCTGTCGTTCCTCCATCATGTCGATGATACGCGCCGCTCTGTTATATCCGATTCTGAACCGTCTCTGCAGCATGGAAACGGATGCCTGTCCCTGACTGACCACCAGATCGATAGCTTCGGCCAGGAATTCGTCCTCATCGTCGGAATGATTGCCCTTTTCGGCATCCGGCGTGTTGGCTCTCTTGATCCTGTCAAGAACCTCATTGGCCGCCGCATCGTCTGCGGTCCCCTGCTTCTTGACGAATTCGATCAGATCGTGGACCTCGCGGTCAGAAATGAACGCGCCCTGTATTCTCGTCGGCTTGCCTGTGCCGAGCGGGCTAAAGAGCATATCGCCGCTTCCGACCAGTTTCTCTGCTCCGCCCATATCGAGTATGACTCTGGAGTCTATTTGGGAGGATACCGCAAAAGCTATCCTCGAAGGGATGTTGGCCTTGATGAGTCCGGTGATGACGTCCGTTGACGGTCTCTGGGTCGCAACGATCAGGTGCATGCCTGCCGCTCTCGCCTTCTGGGCAATACGGCTGATGGACTCTTCGACCTGTGCCGGCGATGTCATCATCAGGTCAGCCAGTTCGTCGATGATGATGACGACCTGCGGCATCAAAGGCTCCAGTGCAACAGCTTCGCTGTCCTCTTCTCCTTTGCCGGTCTTCGGGTTCCTGCCGGCAGCCTTGAGGGCCTTCTGATTTCTCTTTTCGATCATATCGTTGTATGCCGTAACGTCACGGGCACCGGCTTCGGCAAATGTCTTGTATCTCTCGTCCATCTCGGCGACTGCCCAGTTCAGCGCTGCCGCTGCTTTGGAAGGATCCGTTACGACAGGAATGAGCAGGTGCGGAATACCGTTATAATGGCTGAGTTCTACGACCTTCGGGTCGATGAGCACCATTTTGACCTCATCCGGCCTCGCCTTGTAGAGGATGCTGGCAATGATGCTGTTAACGCATACGGACTTACCGGATCCTGTGGATCCCGCAATGAGCATATGCGGCATCTTCTTCAGGTCCGCCACGATGACCTTTCCTGCAATGTCCTTACCTACAACGAATGCCAGCTTCGAATTGAAGTGCTGGAATGTATCTGATGCAATCATCTCTCTGATGGAGACGTCGCTCCTCTTTTCGTTCTCGATTTCGATGCCGACGGCCTGTTTCCCCGGGATCGGCGCCTCGATTCTGATGCTCTTTGCTTCCATGTTCAAGGCGATATCGTCGGCAAGGTTTTTGATGCCCTTGACTCTGACGCCGCTGTTAGGATGCACTTCGTATCTGGTGACGGCCGGTCCCTGCGTTACATTGGTTACCGTTGCATCGATATTGAAGCTCCGCAGCGTGTCCTCCAGTTTCATAGCCTTTTCCTGCAGGGTCTGCGGCGTTTCTCCCGTCACGTTCGCCCGGCTCCTTTTCAGCAGGTCGATCGGAGGGAACTCGTAATTCTCGTTGGTCGCGGTGTGAATGAAATCCTCTTCCTTGAGCTTGGCTGTCTTCGCCTCGGCGTTGCTGATCTGCGGCACAGGTTCTTCGTCTGCCGTTTTGATCTTGATGCGCTCTTTTTTGACCGCATCCGGTTCGCCGTCCTCGATATAGCCCATCACCTTTCTCTGACCGTTTGTCATCGGAGCAGGCCTTTGTCTTGCGGCAGCTGCTGCCGCGGCGACCTCTGCCGCTTCCTCTTCGGCTCTCGCTTTTGCCAGTTCTTCACGTTCGATCTGGCGTCTTCTTCTCCTGATCTTGATGTTCTCAAAGAACCTTGAGAGCGGCGTGTTCACCAAAAGCATGATGAAGATGACGAGGACGAGGAATGAAAGTATGTACAGTCCCGAAATACCGATACCCTTGACGATCAGCGTTCCGACTCCCATGCCGAATACACCGCCGCCGTCGAGGCTGATGCCGTCTGCAAAGGCTTTGGAGACGCCTTCGAAATCACCGCCGTTGGAGATCGGCTTCATGAATCTGCCCGCATTGATCAGGTCGATCACCAGGTAGATCACCACCAGATAGATGATGGATTTGAGACTGGTGTGGATCGTCTTTTTCAGGAACAGCAAAACACCGTACACGATGAAATAGTACGGCAGGAAGAAAGCCACGAAGCCGAAGCATCCCTTGAGGACCTTGGAGATGCCCTCGCCTGCGACGCCGCATGTCTGCGTCTGCAATGCCAGAATGAGGAAGATTCCAAGTGCGATCAGGATACACGAGATGATCGTGTCGTTGACGGTTGCCTTGGATTCATCCATGGACTGGACCTGCTGGATGTTCTTTTCGACCCGGGATCTGCTGTTTGAAGACTTTGCGGATCCGCCGGATGACTTTGATTTGCTGTTTTTGTTTTTGCTGCCCGGAGGTCTTCCGGGCCCCCTTTTACTCTGTGCCATGTTTACCTCTTTTGATCTATCCGGTAATCAGAACATATGCGATTACCGCTACTGCAACGAGCCATACGTAGATCGTGAATCCGACGAGACGCTTGTTGGAAACGACTCTGATCATCGTCTTGATCGCCACGATACCTGAAATGGCCGCAATGATAACTCCTGCTATGACCGGACCGGCAAGCCCTGGATCCATGCCCGCAGCCAGCGCCTTCGGAAGTTCCAAAACAACGGAACCGAGGATCGACGGGATGGAAATCAGAAATGCGAATTTGACCGCAAAGCCGCGCTTGAGTCCTGCGATCAATCCTCCGAACAGCGTGGATCCGGATCTGGATACGCCCGGGCATATTGCGATGCCCTGCATGCATCCAATGAAGATGGCGTGTCTGAACTTCATGTCCATGACGTCCTTGTTGTCCGCTCCCGCGCGCTCTGCAATCAGGAGGATCGCACCGGTTAAAATCAGTCCGATCGCAATGGATAAAACGGATGTATAAAGGCCCTCAAAGAAATCCTCGAACAGTACGCCGATGATCGCCGTCGGAATCGTCGCGACGATGATCATGAAGCCGAGCCTTCTCGTCGGACTGGAGTTGATACGCAGGCCTTTGCCCGTGCAGAGATCCCTGATGGTCCGGCAGAGCTCGATGACGAGATCCACGATGTCCTTCCAGTAGATGATGAATACCGAGATCAGAGTGCCCACGTGCAGAAGCACGGTGAACAGCAGCACGCCGTCAGATTCCACTCCGAAGAAGTACTGCAGCAGAGCCAGATGTCCGGAACTGCTGATTGGAAGGAACTCTGCAAGTCCCTGAACGAGTCCTAGTATGATTGCCTGTAAAAATGTCATTCCTTGTTATCCTCCATGATGAATTATGCCCTAAAAAAGCACACGTTCATACAGAATATATTATAACACAAAAGAATCCGTATAGATAGTGATTTCAAACGCCTTGACTATATTCGCAGGCGGGTTGTATAATCATCTCTGTATTACATTTTAACTGGAGGTCAGTACACATGAAAAGAAAACCAAACATTGCAGTTGTAGGAGCTACAGGCGTTGTAGGTTCAACCTTCCTGAAGGTCCTCGAAGAAAGAGATTTCCCTTTTGAGAACATCTACATGATGGCATCGGCCAAGTCAGCCGGAAAGAAACTGACATTCAAGGGAAAGGAATACACTGTGGAAGAACTGACCGAGCATTCATTTGATAAACCGATCGATATTGCTCTGTTCTCCGCAGGCGGCGGCACAAGCGCTAAATTCGCTCCGATAGCAGCAGCGCACGGCGTCACCGTAGTCGACAACAGCAGTCAGTGGAGAATGGATAAAGATGTTCCCCTCGTCGTTCCTGAAGTCAATCCGCAGGATATCTCATGGAACAAGGGAATCATAGCCAACCCGAACTGCTCAACGATCCAGGCCATGGTCGCCCTGAAGCCTTTGCAGGATAAGTACGGCATCAAGAGAGTCGTTTATTCGACTTATCAGGCTGTTTCAGGCTCCGGCGTCAAGGGAATCAACGACCTGAAGAACGGTCTTGCAGGCAACGATGAAGAACTGCAGGCATACGCTCACCCGATCGCAGGCAACTGTCTGCCGCATATCGACGTATTCCTGGACAACGGATACACCAAGGAAGAGATGAAAATGATCAACGAGACTCACAAGATCCTCGGCGATGACGACATCAAGGTCACGGCCACGACGGTCCGCGTTCCTGTCTTCGATTCCCACAGCGAATCCATCAACATCGAACTGGAAAAGCCTTTTGAGCTGGAAGACATCAGAAAGCTCTTCGAAGAGTCCCCTGGGATCATCGTGCAGGATGACGTAGAACACAACGTATACCCTCTCGCCCGCGACGCCGCAGGCACCGACGAGGTATACATCGGAAGAATCAGACGCGACTTCTCCGTCGAGAACGGACTGAACATCTGGGTCGTTGCGGACAACATCCGCAAAGGCGCTGCAACCAACGCCATCCAGATCGCCGAAAAACTTCTCGAGGAAATGCCGGACTAAGAGATAAAACAGGGATATAATAATAAAGGGCTGCTGCACTGTTTGTGCAGCAGCCCTTTTGTTTACAGTATTTCTTCTCCGTATCTGTCCAGATCAGATTCGGCCTGTCTGATGACGATCGCCATCTCCTTCACGACTTCCACCGGATGCTTGCCGGCTGCCGTCTCGCCTGTCACGAGCAGGTCTGTGGCGCCGTCGTAAACGGCGTTTGCGATGTCCGAGACCTCGGCGCGCGTTGGCGTGAGATTCTCGGTCATAGAGTCAATGAGCTGTGTGGCGACGATGACCGCTTTGCCCAGCTCCCTGCACTTGCGGATGATACGCTTTTGCACGGCGGGAACCCGTTCGAAGCCGATCTCGACGCCCATGTCTCCGCGGGCAACGAGAATCTGATCTGCGACCTCGGCGATTCCTTCGAGGTTGCTGATGGATTCCTTGTTCTCCAGCTTGGCAATGATGCCGATGTGGCTTCCGCCGTTGGCATCCAGCAGGTCTCTGATGACCTGTACGTCCGCTTTCCTTCGAATGAAGGATCCTGCGACATAGTCGACATCGTTTTCGATGCACCAGAGAATATCCTCTCTATCGTCATCTCCCAGATAGTCCATCTGCAGTTTCACATCAGGCACATTCACGCCCTTGCGGCTTTTGATGATGCCTTCCCGTTCCACATAGCAGACGATGTCCTGACCGTCGACGCTCTCGACGACCAGACTGACCTTGCCGTCATCGATAAGGATCTGGGTCCCCGTCTCCACCTCTCTGCAGAGATTCTCGTAATTGACGCGAATCACGTGGTCCGTATACTGACCGTACTTCTGCTTTTCGGCAACGTCGCCTGTTTCCTCGATATCTTCGCAGTGAAGCGTCAGCGTCTGATCCTTATAGACCGCAACTTCTCCGCCGGGGATCTCCTTGACTCTGATCTCCGGTCCGCGGATGTCGAACATGATGGCCGCTTCTTTGCCGCTCAGCTCGACAGCTTTGCGGAAGTTGATGAGTTTATCCTTCTGGGAAGCGGCGCTTCCGTGGGAAAGATTGACTCTCGCCACCTCCATGCCCGCATCGAGCATGTCCGCAAGGATTCTCGGATCGTTGCAGGACGGACCTATTGTACATTGGATTTTGACCTTTGACATTTTGTTTCTCCGTTTTTACAAAAATAGAGCTGCTGCACATCAGTGCAACAGCTCTTTTATTTGCTAGACATTAGCTAATATTGCTTATGCTTCCGGGTTTACGATCTCTCTTCCATCGTAGTAGTTGCAGTTAGGGCAAACTCTGTGTGGAAGCTTCGGTTCGTGGCACTGTGGGCAAATTGAGATGCCAGGTGCCTTCATCTTCATATTAGCTGCTTTTCTCTGATGTGTCTTAGCTTTTGAAGTTCTTCTTTTAGGTACTGCCATGTTTCACACCTCCTTCGTGCCAGTTCATTGAATCGCAACATTGAAAGTATACACGCGTATAATGGCGTTTGTCAACAATTATTTCATCTTTCCTGTAACGATATTGAAGGTATCTCTTGCGATCATCAATTCTTCGTTCGTAGGGATCATGATGAGCTTGATCTTGGAGTCATCTCTGGAGATGATCGTCTCCTTGCCTCTTACTCTGTTCTTGACTACGTCAAGCTTGATTCCCAGGTTTCCGAGGTCGTTGCAGATGATGTCTCTCATGCCGATATCGTTTTCACCAACGCCTGCCGTAAATACGATCGCATCGCAGCCGTTCATCTCAGCGATGTATGCGCCGATATAGAATCTTACCTTGTGAGCGAAGACCTTCAGGGCCAGCTGTGCTCTGTCGTTTCCTTCCTCAGCAGCTCTTTCCAGATCTCTGAAGTCGCTTGATACGCCGGAGATACCCAGTACGCCGGACTTCTTGTTCAGGATCTCGTTGGCTACGCCGAAGTCGAGGTTCTCAACCTGTCTCATGTAAGTAACGATAGCAGGGTCGATATCGCCTGATCTCGTTCCCATAACCAGACCTTCCAGCGGAGTGAAGCCCATGGAAGTGTCGATGCACTTACCTCTCTTGATAGCGGATACGGATGCGCCGTTTCCGAGGTGGCAGGTGATCAGCTTCAGGTCGTCCAGATTTACATTCAGGATGTCTGCAGCTCTCTCTGCAACATACTTGTGTGAAGTTCCGTGGAAGCCGTATCTTCTGATGCCGTGCTTTGTATAGAACTCATACGGAATAGCGTAAATAAATGATTCAGGAGGCATTGTCTGATGGAATGCTGTATCGAATACGCCAACCATAGGTGTTCCAGGCATGAGCTCCTGACAAGCTGCGATACCGAGAAGGTTTGGCGGATTGTGCAGCGGAGCCAGCGGCGTACACTCTTCCAGAGCCTTGATAACTTCGTCTGTGATGAGAACGGATCTTGCGAACTTCTCGCCGGCGTGAACAACTCTGTGTCCTACAGCGCCGATTTCCTTCATGTCTTTGACTACGCCGTGATCAGGATCCTGAATCGCATCGAGAACGTGTCCGATGGCGTCCTTATGGTTTTCCATTGGCGTGATCAGATGGAACTTGTCCTGTCCGATCTTCTCATGAGTGATTTCTGAACCTTCCATGCCGATTCTTTCGACTAAGCCTTTGCACTCCAGTACTTCATTTGTCATGTCCAGAACCTGGTACTTCAGTGAAGAACTGCCGCAGTTGATAACTAATACTTTCATTGAATGTCCTCCTGTTGTTAACTAAAAACCCATCTATAGTCAAGCATCATCCGATGACGCTCGCTCAAATATTATACTCCTCAGCGCGCTGTTTTTCAAGATTCAATATAGGGTCTGACTACCTTATCCGAGGAGTCATACAGGCGTTTACCGAGCAGCGTGTTGTACAGATCCGCCGCCGTCATATCGATCCGCAGCATCTCACTGCTGCGCACGTCTGCGGTCTCCTGCTTATTCACGTTCGTGATGACGCTTCCCTCCAGCTGACGCAAAAGCTTCCGTCCCAGCTCTCCCGCTGCCAGAAGCCGCAGATATGGAGCGCACTGACCTCCGAGGTCCTCTGAAATCAGCGGATCGACCGTGCTTCCCTTCAGTCCGAGGGTCATGTACAAAAGCATGCGCCGGATCGCCGACGCCGTATATCTTCTCGATACCATGCTGATGATAAAGGAATCCAGATTTGATGCCGTGTTGATCTCGCTCTTGAATCTGTTCTCGATGCCTTCACCGATGCAGTAGATCTCCGCAAGTTCCTCCGCGCTGCTTCTCAGCAGGATCCCCTTGATCAGCTGAAAGAGCCTGTCTGCTGCCTCTCTGCTTTCTTCTGCGATTCTGCGGGCAGTGCCGTCACCGGCAAGCCATCCTGCCGTCTCCAGCGGAACGTACCGTTTGATTTCATCTTCGGGAATGCCTTCACGGATCATCTTCCTGATCTGGGATGCTCCCGCAAAACCGGCCATGCTGTCGACTGCATGATAGCCCGAACCGTACCGTCTGATCGGCACCGCCGTCACATCGGCGCCCTGTTTCTTCCAAAAGCCGATTCGTTTGATGTATTCGACCGCCAGAATGTTGTTCGGCGTCTGTATGATCTCCGCCGCCTCTTCTCCCAGAATGTCCCGGACAGCGGCTTCATAAGCCTTTGCATAGGACAGACCTTCGCTCATGTTGTCTCTGGCAGTCTGCTCGAGTTCCTCTTCGCGGCTGACGAGAGCATCCGCAAGCGGTTCCAGAGCTCCGGGATCGTCCGCTTCACAGCCAAAGGAAATGTGGGTAGCGCCGGCCTTTATGAGCGTGTCCACGCCGCCTGCAGCGAAGACCGGAGCCCTGTTGCACGCAAAGATGAACGGAAGCTCAAAGACGAGGTCCGCGCCGCCGTCGATGGCGTCTTTACTCCTTATCCACTTGTCAGCGATGGCAGGCTCTCCCCGCTGGGTAAAGTCGCCGCTCATGGCGATGATGACGCAGTCGGCGCCTGACGCCTTGCGGGCTTCCTCCAGATGATAGGCGTGTCCCCTGTGGAAAGGATTGTATTCAGCTGTGATTCCAACGATCTTCATATCGTTCCCCTTACGTTAAAAAATCCATGACCCATCATCGGACAGGCCATGGATATGCTGATTATCGTTTACTGCTCTTCATTCATCTCGTCCAGGTCCGGCGGAAGCGGCTTTTCTTCTTCGCCAGGCATCTCACCGTTTTCCATCTGCGCTCTGTAAGCCATATCCTTCAGCTCTTCTCTGTTTGCAGCAAGAGCGGAATTGATATCTTCAAAAGCTTTCTCGATGCTGGTGAACATGTCGCCGAAGTAGATGGAGCTCAAGTGGTCCATCTTGCCCTGGAAGTTATAGAGGATTCCATCGAGATATTCATAGGTTCCGATCTTGAGCTGCTTTGCAGTTTCCTCGGTCACCTTCATGAGCTCATCCGCTCTGAGCTTGGATCTTACAGTGATATCATTGTTCTCGACCAGTGAATCAGCCTGCTTCTGTGCATCTTCGATGACAGCCTCGTACTGGGTTCTGGCTTCCTGCATGATCCTTTCTCTTTCGTTTTTGATCCACTGCGCCTGCTGAATCTCATCAGGCAGTTCTGCTCTGATTTCTCTGACGATCTCAAGCAGTTCTTCTGAATCAATCATTATCTTACCAGTAAGCGGAAAACCGGCAGCAGTATCAACGATTTCTTCAATTTCTTCCAGCAGTTCTAAAACTCTCATATTATCCTCCTATATTCTTTTCATATATTTCAGTATGACGTCCGGAACGAGCCCTTCAATGGAGCCTCCCAGATTAAATACTTCCTTGACAATGGTTGAGCTGACGAACGAATACGCAGGATCGGCCATCAGGTATATCGTCTCGACATCATGGTCAAAAAGCCTTGCGTTCATCCGTTCCATCGGTGCTTCGTACTCAAAATCCAGGGTCGACCGCAGCCCTCTGACGATTACGTTAAACCCGTTTTCGTTCACATAATCGGCTGTCAGGCCGGAGAAATGTTCGACTTTGACATTCTCGATCCCTTCGAGTGCCTCCCTCATCATGGTCGCACGCTCCTCCAGCGTGAACATGGCCTTTTTCTGAGGGTTTCCGATGATGCCTACAGTCAGCTCATCACAAAGTCTCGCGGCCCTTTTGATGATGTCCAAATGGCCGTTTGTCATCGGATCGAATGAGCCTGTGTACAGAGCTTTTGTATTCATATCAGACCTCCCCTAAATTACATGCATATTTTAGCATACTTAAATCACTATGGCAATTAAGTTATTTGTAAATTGAGAGCTTAACTATACCATATCTTCTCTCTTTTTCCTTATTCAATCTACCTATAGTGTCTGGAAGCTCCTCTTCCTTTCTGTGCTCGGCGATGATAACGCCATCATCGGACAGGATCTCGGACTCGGAAATCATCTCCAGCGCATCCTCCAGAAGGCCTTTGCCGTAAGGCGGATCCAGCAGTATGATATCGAACTTCTCCATGAGCCCGTCCTCGATCCGCGCGGACAGGTTCGTGATGATTTTTCTGTAGTCTCCGGCCAGCACTTTCGTCTCTTCCTCCACACCGCAATGCTCCAGATTGGATTTGATCAGATTCAGCGCTGCCCGTGAGGAATCGGCGAAGCAGCAGCTCTCGGCACCACGGCTGAGGGCTTCGATGCCGAGACTCCCCGTCCCTGCGAAGAGGTCCAGCACCCGGCTGCCGTAAATAACCGGCGTGAGAATGCTGAAGCACGCCTCCTTGGCCTTGTCTGATGTGGGTCTGATGTCGTAATTATCCGGCGAATTGAGTTTTCTGCCCTTATATTTTCCTGCAATGACTCTCATAGATTCAGTGTCATCTCCTCTCCAAACAGTTTGACCACGCGCCTGCGCAGAGGCTGATTCTCCTCTTTCAAAAGCTCCGGGTCCTCTTCCAAAATCCTGACGGCCTCGTTTCTTGCCTCTGACAGGTAATTCATGTGCCTTGCCATGTCTGCAAGCTTCATATCCGGCAGACCGTGCTGCCGCGTGCCGAAGATCTCGCCCGGACCGCGCAGTTTCAGGTCTTCCTCTGCGATGAAAAATCCGTCGGAAGACTCCTGCATGATGTGTCCGCGCTTTTCCGCAAGCTCAGAAGGATTACCAATGAGCAGGAAGCAGTAGGACTGTGCGGTTCCTCTGCCGACGCGTCCCCGCAGCTGGTGCAGCTGGGCGAGTCCGAACCGCTCGGCGTTCTCAACGACCATGATCGTTGCATTCGGTACGTTGATGCCGACCTCGATGACAACGGTGGCCACCAGTACGTCTATCTCCCCTCTCGCAAAGGCTTCCATGATCAGGTCCTTTTCCTCCTGTTTCATAGCGCCGTGGAGCAGTGCGATCCTCTCGAATCTAGCGGACAGTTCTTCATAGACCTCCGTAGCGGATTTTACATCCAGCACCTCCGATTCGTCTATGAGCGGTGTCACGACATATGCCTGTTCTCCGGCCGCCACATGGCGTTCGACGAAGTCATAGCATCTGCGCCTGAGCTGCTCCAGATTTCCCTTCTCCCCGGGAATACCGCATCTTGTGATGATCGGCTGTCTCCCCGGCGGAAGTTCATCTATGATGGAAACATCCAGATCGCCGTAAAGGACCACCGCCAGGGTCCTCGGAATCGGCGTTGCCGTCATGACAAGGACATTGATCTTGTCGCCCTTTTCCTTCAGTTTCATTCTTTGGTTGACGCCGAAGCGGTGCTGTTCGTCTGTGATGACAAGGCCAAGCCTGGCAAATGTCACCTCATCCTGGATCAGCGCATGGGTGCCGATGATGATATCGATCTCCTGGTCGATCAGCTTCTCGAGTATGTCCCGCTTTTCTGCGGCACGCATGGATCCTGAAAGGAATCCGACCTTGATGCCGTATCTTCCAAAGCTTCTCACCATGCCTTCATAGTGCTGTCTGGCGAGGATCTCCGTCGGCGCCATCAGCGCCGCCTGATAGCCGCTTCGGACGGCTTTGAACATGGCGATCTCAGCAATAGCCGTCTTGCCGGAGCCGACGTCTCCCTGGACAAGCCGGTTCATGGCGTGTCCGCTTTCCAGATCCTCCTTGATCTGCTGCACGCAGTTTTTCTGCGCAGCCGTCAGTTCGTAAGGGAATCCTGCGATGTATTCCTGTTCCGCATCGTTTCTGTCAAAGGCGATGCCTTTGCCCTTGCCGACCTTGCCCCTTGCGGCAAGCACGCCCATTTCAAGGACGAGAAACTCTTCGAAGATCAGTCTATGCTGTGCCAAATCAAAGGCTTCGTCCTCCTTCGGAAAATGCAGGTTTCGAAGTGCCGGACCGATCTCGCAAAGACCGTTTCTGTTTCTGGTCTCCTCGCTCAGGATCTCTTCCGCGTCCGCATAGTATGGTTCGGTGAGCCTTTGCACGCGCCGCATCTCCTTCTGGGTGATGCCTTTGGTCAGCGGATAGACCGGCAGCATGCCGGTTTCCATATCCTCCTCCCTGGAAAAATCGGGATGGATCATCTGCTTGACCGCCCTGCCTTCGCTGACCCTTCCGAAGAAGACGTATCTCGCCCCCATGCGGAAGGCGCGTTTGAGGTAGGAGGCATTAAAAAATACAACCTCAATCGAGCCTGTATCATCTGAAACCAGCAGTTTCAGGACCTGTCCTCTCTTGCCCCTGTATCCTGAAGGGATGATAAGATAGACAGTCCCGATGAAAACCGCTGTCTCGCCATCTTTCAATTCATCTATTTTTTTGACTTCGCGCCTGTCTTCGTACTGTCTGGGAAAATAATATGCCAGATCCTCCAGCGTTTCGATCCCCAGTTTCCCGAAGGCTTCAGCCTTTTTCGGTCCGACGCCGCCAAGCGTCTTGATGCTATCACGAAGGTTCATTTAACACACCCGGAAGCCGTGCTTCCTTGCTGTATTCCAGATTTCTCTTGGCTATTTCGTTGGATTCTACGCCGGTAACGATGACTTTGACGATCTCAGGCTTTTCGCCCATGACCTTTTCGACGTTGTCGAAGACGTAGTCGATGATATCCACGCATGTGGACTTGATGCTCGTGCCGAACTTGACGACGACCCAGACGGCGATCTTGAGTCCCGTATCCGTATCCGCAACAAGAATTGCGCCGGGATCTCCCTTATCACCGTTGTACAGTGACTTACGCGCCGTAATATCGCGGGCCGCATTCTGGTATTTGCCTCGGTAGTGGTAGATGTACACACTGCCCTCTGTCATGTGGACAGCGTCGGTCACGATTCTCTTTATGACGTTCGTCGAAAAACGTATATTTCCAAAGTCTGTTTTTTCTTCCAGCATACTTGGATTATAACATAAAAAAAACACCTGCTCAACGAAGCCTTGCGGCCTCCTGGCAGGTGTAATTCGCTACATGCTAGATAGCGCGGGTTACTTTGCCGGATCTAAGGCAGCTTGTGCAAACCTTAGCTCTTCTGACTGTACCGTTCTCAACGATTCTTACAGTCTGAATGTTAGCATCCCACTTTCTTCTGGTGTGTCTATTTGAATGAGATACATTATTACCGGAAACTTGACCCTTTCCGCAAATTTCACATTTTCTTGACATTCCTGCACCTCCTTACTTTCTTGCGCTCGAACATTAGAGATTATAGCATAACAAAAAACCCATTACAAGAAGAATTTTTAGTATTTTTACTGATCGCTCATCGGAACAACTCTATTCCTGGCTCCACAGTGTGATTCTCCCGCATTCACGGGTTTTATTCAAGTCGATGACCCTCTGGTTGCGGCTGCCTCTGAACAGGAGCGTCAGGTCTCTCAAAGACGCAACATATGGACCGTCGATGAGAATGTCCGCCAGTTGCAAAAGCTCCAGCGTCGCCTTTCTTTCTTCCACCGACAGGTCTTTGCCTGAGCCCTCTCCTTTCACTCTGCTGATCAGCTGCTCCAGCGTATATCCGGAGTAGATCGTGATCGAAAGGTCCCTCTCCTTGACGGCCTTGGCAAGGGCAGCAAAAGCCACAGGCTGGCACATCGGTTCTCCACCTGAAAATGTAACGCCCGCCAGCATCGGGTCTTTATCTATTTCTTCCAGCAGCTTATCAATGCTGCAGTCATATCCTCCGGCAAAATCATGGGTTTCCGGATTGTGACAACCCGGACAATCATGAGGACAGCCCTGACAAAAGATCGCGAATCTTATGCCGGGGCCGTCTACGATTGATTCTCTCATTATGCCGGCGATTCTAATCGAATCTGCCATAGCATCTCTCCGTTAATTGAATTCTTCCATGCTGCAGCCATTGTCCAGGCTGTGCTTTACTCTGTCTTTTTCTTCAGCGGTCTTAGCGTCGTTCCACTGATCCATGTCGCCAACGAGGTATCCTGTGATACGTCTGATTCTCTCGAAACCGATGTCACCGGTATCCTCAGTCCTGCCGCAGCAAGGGCACTCGTTGTCAATGATTCCAGTGTATCCGCAAATCGGGTCTCTATCAACCGGGTGGTTGATGGAACCGTATCCAATGCCGCTTTCCTTCATGCACTTGATGACCTGTTCAAAGGCATCAAGGTTCTTGGTAGGGTCGCCGTCGAGTTCGATATAGCTGATGTGACCGGCATTTGTAAGGGTGTGATACGGTGCTTCCAGCTTGATCTTATCGAATGCATTGATATCAAAGTATACAGGGATATGGAATGAATTCGTGTAGTATTCTCTGTCGGTGACACCCGGGATCTCGCCGTATCTTGCCTTGTCGATCCTGACGAATCTGCCGCTCAGGCCTTCTGCAGGAGTTGCGAGAAGCGTGTAGTTGAATCCGGTCTTCTTTGACTGATCATCCAGTTTCTTTCTCATGTAGCCGATGATCTCAAGACCCAGGGTCTGTGCCTCTGCACTTTCGCCGTGGTGCTTGCCGATGAGGGCCTTGAGTGTCTCAGCCAGTCCAATGAAGCCTACACTGAGCGTACCGTGCTTGAGCACTTCGCCTACCGTGTCGTCTTCCTTCAGCTTGTCGGAGTCGATCCAGACGCCCTGGCCCATCAGGAACGGATAGTTTCTGACTTTCTTGGCTGCCTGAATCTTATATCTCTCCATGAGCTGATCCATGGCCAATTCGAGTTTTCTGTCCAGTTCCTCAAAGAACCAGTCGATATCACCGTGTGCTTTGATCGCGATCCTTGGAAGGTTGATCGATGTGAAGCTGAGGTTTCCTCTGCCGCCGACGACCTGCCTTGAAGGATCATACACGTTTCCGATAACTCTCGTTCTGCATCCCATATAGGCAATTTCCGTATTCGGATCGCCTTCTTTATAGAAGGACAGGTTGAACGGAGCGTCGATGAACGCGAAGTTCGGGAACAATCTCTTTGCCGATACTCTCATGGCCAGCTTGAACAGATCATAGTTAGGATCTTCCGGATTGTAGTTGATTCCTTCCTTGACCTTGAAAATGCTTACAGGGAAAATCGCTGTTTCACCATTGCCAAGACCTGCCTCGATGGAGAGCAGGATGTTCTTGATGACAAGTCTCCCTTCTGGAGAAGTATCCGTACCAAAGTTAATGGATGAGAACGGAACCTGAGCGCCGGCTCTGGAGTGCATCGTATTCAGATTGTGCACAAAAGCTTCCATTGCCTGATATGTGGCTCTGTCGATTTCCTCACTTGCGTACTTCGTTGCCTTCTGCTGCAGGGTCGGGATGTACTTTTCGTCGATGATCTTCTTCAGATACTCTGTTTCTACTTCTTTGTACCCGTTGTCATCAGCCAGAATCGGATAGATATCCTTTTCTTCCATGATCTTCTTGCCGATTTCCTTGACCTGCTCGACACCGTCTTCTATATCAAACAGCAGATTGAGCATCTTTCCCATGTTGGTCCAGTACAGCTTCCTGTATGTCTTGACAACGCCGTTTGCCATACCATAATCGAAGTCCGGGATGCTCTGACCACCGTGCTGGTCGTTCTGGTTGGACTGGATCGCAATACATGCGAGCGCAGCATAACTCTGGATGTCATTCGGCTCTCTCAGATGGCCGTGACCCGTTGAAAATCCGCCCTTGAAGAGCTTTTCGATATCGATCTGACAGCAAGTTGTCGTGAGTGTGAGGAAGTCCATATCATGGATATGGATATCGCCTTCTCTGTGGGCTTTTGCATGTTCAGGCTTGAGAACAAACATCTCGTAGAACTGCTTCGCGCCTTCGGAACCGTACTTGAGCATGGTACCCATAGCGGTATCGCCGTCGATGTTGGCGTTCTCTCTCTTGGTATCGTTATCCTTGGCTTCCTTAAATGTGAGATCTTCGTACGTCTTCATCAGACGGGTGTTCATGTTTCTGACTCTGGTTCTTTCTGCTCTGTACAGAATGAATTCCTTAGCCGTTCTCGCATGACCGTTTTCAATTAGGACCTTTTCTACGGCGTCCTGGATCTGCTCTACAGTAGGCATTTCATTGTGACATACCTCTAATAAGTAGAGTTCGACCTGTCTGGCAAGATAATTAGATGTGCTTCTATCCTGGCCGCCAAGAACTTCCGCAGCCTTATAAATAGCGTCAGAAATCTTGGAGCTGTCGAAATCCACAGTTCTTCCGTCTCTCTTGATTATTTTTTGAATTCTATCCATAACACTCACCTCTTCAATAATATTGCGGCACAACTAGATGTTGTGGTTGATTACGCGTTCATTGAAAATTATACACCAAATATACAACTCGTCAACATGAAAAATCATGTTTTTAAAATTATTTTTTTGAGTACTATTTGACGCTTCGTAGACCCATGAAAATGCCCTAAACCATTGCAATAAAAGAGCCCTGCCACACGGACAGGGCTTTATTTTGCGAATTTAGTTTACGTAAAAACTGTGAGGTTAATCAGCATTTTTACCATATTTTTCAAAGAATTCGCTTCGCAGCATGGACATGAGATTGAGATCGTAATATTTTCCGTCCTTTTTCGTCGAATTTCTGGCCACGCCTTCGTCCTTGAAACCCATTTTCCGATACAAAGTGGAGGCGATTTCGTTACCGGTATAGAAATCCAGAGTTACCCTCTCCATGTGAAGGAAGAGGAAACAGTACTTAAGCAGCTCCTCCATGACCTCTCTGGCGGCGCCTATGCCTCTATAATCCCCGTTTCCTATATATATCTTGGTAATATCCAGTGAATCCGAATGACTGTCGATTCTGGAGATGAATATCCTGCCGATCGGCTCCCCACTCGCCTTATCGACGATGGTGTAGTCGATTTTCGTATCATCCGCCTTATTTGCATAGGCTTCTGAAACAACATCTTCGTAGGTCCTGCCCTCGTCATAGGAAAGATACCTGGTTACTGCCGGGTCGATTTCCCATTTGGCGAAATACTCATAATCACCAAACTTGCATTCTCTGATGAGATAATTCTTTGTTTCCATTTTTCACTCCTGTTGTAGTATAATAGCCTTGGTTTTATTATAAATCATTCAAGGCATTATACAAGGAGAAATCACTAAATGAAACGAATAGCACCTTTGATCATATCCTTTGTTTTTATAGCAGTAACATTTCTGGCAGGCTGTTCCGATGGCGAAGTGGACCGCGGAGAAGAGCTCAAGGAAGTTTATCAGACGGCGAAAAGCAGTCTCAGCGAAACCTTTCCTGAAGACGAGTGCGAGTACGCACAGGTTTCTGAATTCCTCACCAACTGGGCAGAAAGCGGCGGCGTTGAGGTGGAAAAAGACGCAAAGCACTATACGATCCTCCGCAATCCTACCAGAGGCGGCAGTTCTAAGGACACGACCGTTCTTCAGTGTTCTGTCCGTACTGACAAGATCAGAAGCGATCTTAACACCCTGTCTATGGGACTGGCTTGTCTCCTCGGACCTGATAAGCATGACAGCATCCGTCTGATTGTCACGGAGGAAAACGACGGCAGAATGATTGGCGCAGAAAAGGTACCTGCTGACTATCTTAAGTGCAGCGATTTCATCAATCTGAACGGTTCATCTGACTATGCTCTCTACGTTTCCGGCTGTCTCACATCACGCGCAACCATTACCTCATCAGCGGAACGAACGGCGCCGAAATACGCCAATGCATATAAGATCGAACTTGAATTTAACAAATACGCCAATCCGTACAAATTCAATAAGAAGGACAACTATCCGGATCCAATCAATACGGTGGGAAACCTGCTCGCCGGCTGTATGAGTTCCGGTCGTCTCTTTGAGATTGCATCTTTCGACAGTAAAGGGAAGGAAGGTTATCTGCCTTATAACGTCTCTGCGGTCGTTGTTATAGACAGTAACAATATAGAAGGATTTCAAAAAAAATTTGACAGCTCATATAGTACTATCGAAAAGAGATTTGACAAGTTGGATCAGGAGTTTACCTATACGATGGAGGAAACGGATATGCCGTCAGATGTTCTTTCGGGCTCAGCCGCCAGCGAACTGGTCAGCCTCATGTACACCCTCAATACCGGCATCTGCGACCAGGATGAGGAAACGGGTCTGATATACGCAGCATCTTACCTCAAATCGATACACTCCAAAGGGAAGGTCACCGTTAAGGTCGATATGCGTACGAGGGATACGGAGCGTATCCAGGATCTGCAGGAAAGTTACGAGACGACGTCAGGCCTTTGCAACATGAAATATAAGGATACGGAAGTCCATCCGGTATGGACGTCGTCTGACGACAGTGAGCTGGCCGATTACTTCTCCCAGATCGTACCTCTGCCGGAGGGCGAATCCAATATCATGCTGCAGGCATGTGCACTGGATATTTTCTCGGCGAAGAAACCGGGACTCAACGCCATATCCTATTGTTTCGTAAAAGACTCGACAAAGAGCAGCATCAAAAACATTATTAATTACATGGACAAAAGCAGGCCATAACGGCCTGCTTTTTTTATACTCTTTATTCTAACTAATTACTAGTCATCAATGCGCAGAATGTTTGCACCAAGATTCTTGAGTTTCTCAACGAAATTTTCGTAACCTCTGTCTATGTGGTATATCTGGGATACCTCAGTCGTTCCTTCTGCAACCAGTCCTGCCAGAACAACTGCAGCGCCTGCGCGAAGATCGGTCGCAACAACAGGAGCGCCTTTCAGCTGCTTACCGCCCGGTATGATAGCAGCCTTACCTTCTGTCTTGATATTGGCTCCCATCCTGTTAAATTCTGCCACGTGCATGAATCTGTTCTCGAATACCGTCTCGATGACGATGCTCGGTCCGTCGGCCACCGTCAGAAGTGCCATGAACGGCGACTGCATATCAGTAGGGAATCCCGGATACGGCAAAGTCTTAACGTCGGTAGAGACGATCTTGTTGACGCTTCCGTCAACGATCACGCCTTCATCCGTGACCTCGACGACCACACCGCACTCACGGAGCTTGGCGATAACTGCCTTGAGGTGATCCGGCAGCATGTTCTTAACCAGGATCCTGCCGCGTGTTATAGCAGCGCTGACCATGAAGGTTCCGGCTTCGATTCTGTCAGGAATAACATGGTGTTCCACGCCGTGAAGTTTTTCGACTCCCTCGATCTTTACAGTGTCTGTTCCTGCACCCTTGATCTTTGCCCCCATTTTGTTCAAAAAGTTCGCCAAATCAACGATTTCAGGCTCCTGCGCTGCATTCTCAAGTATAGTTGTGCCTTCTGCACGGCAGGCTGCCATGATGATGACTTCCGTTGCTCCAACGCTTGGGAAGTCCAGATAGATGGTGCTTCCTTTCAGCTTTCCGGCCTTTGCATCGACGATGCCCTTGTCGAGCTGTGCCGGATCGATTTCAGCGCCCAAAGCCTTCAGACCTTTGAGATGGAGTTCGATCGGTCTCTCTCCAATGGCGCATCCGCCCGGAAGATGGATCAGCGCCCTGCCGGTTCTCAGAAGAAGTGCTCCCAAAACCAGAATGGATGCTCTCATCATCTTGACCAGGTCAAATGGTGCCTCAAACTTGAGTTCACCGCTCGGAACGACCTCGACTGTATTTTCGTCAAGCTTCTTATTCACTTCAGCTCCAAGACTCTTGAGAAGATCGCACATTACATCCACGTCTCTCAGAGCCGGAACATCTTTTATAATACTCTTTTCTTCGGTCAGCAGTGTCGCCGCCATGATCGGCAGAACCGCATTCTTCGATCCGCTGATTACGACTTCACCGTTTAATGGTCCGCTCTTTTGTACCAGAAATTTTGCCACCGTTTCCCTCCAATGTTATATTACTTGCTATTGATTACGTAAAAAAAGGGCAATAAATTGCACCTTTTTATCTTGCAGACTATTACAGATCCTGCAGCTCCCTAATGCACTTTGCGCAAACGTTTTTGCCGTGGACCTGTCTGATATCATCTGAACTGCCGCAGAAGATACATGCCGGCTGATACTTCTTCAACATGATCGATTCGCCATCGACATATATTTCTAACGGGTCTTTGATTTCAATATTGAGGGTCCTCCTGAGTTCAATTGGCAGAACAATTCTGCCGAGCTCGTCGACCTTTCTGACTATTCCTGTCGCCTTCATGCTGGCTCAGCTCCTTTCAATATGTATTCAAACCGTAACACTTGAATATTACGATTGTCTAGTCTTCCTTCTTGCCTTTGCTACTGTCAACAGCACCCTTGATGGACGCCAGCGACTTGGCAAATCCTGCAACCGCGCCGATGGTGCTTGAATTACCCTTCAGCGCGCCTGAGATCTCAGAAACAGATCCGGAAACGTTCTCTACGATGCCGTCGATATCCTTGCTCCTGGCAGCCGCAATCTCAGTGACTACGGAAGCGTCATCCAGGACTTTGTCTAAACGTTCCACTGTGCCCAGAAGCTTCTTGAGCAGTACGATTGCAAACACAATCAGTACGATCAATGCAACCAGCACTAGTACAATAAGCAGTGTTTTAGCATCTATCATCATATCGAACCTCCAATAAGATAGAATCATTATTACATGAATTGGAAATATTTTCAACATGTTTTACGTTGAAAATAGCCTTTTATCGTTCATATATTTCGTCGATTTCACGGGTGTAGCCGCCGCTGTCATCGCGTACCGCCAGTTCCTCCATGACAGTCAGTTCTCTGCCGCCGCCGAGGACGCAGTGAACCATGACGATGTTGGGCTTTTCGCCTGCGTGCGGCGTCACGAAACGCATGTGTTTCGGCTCCAGCCTGTACTTCCTGCAAAGGCATAGCAGATCCACAAGCCGAGCAGGTCTGTAGACGATGAAAAAGTGCCCTTTATCCTTTATCAGCCATGCAGCGCTGCTGATAAACTCCTCCAGTCCTGCAGTCGTGTCCTGCCTTGCGATCTGCTTCGCACCGTCGGCGCTTGCCAGACCGCTGCCTGCTTCCACATAAGGCGGATTGGTGATGACTGCATCAAAGGAACCTGCCAGATCCGGCCTTTGTGCCCTGATATCCTTGACATCGATGCAGATATTGCTGATTCTGTCTGCGAGGCCGTTGCCCTCTGCGTTCCGGTTGGCCAGATCGACAGCCTTTTGCTGCACGTCGACTCCCAATATGCTGCAGCCGCTGTTTTTGTGGCTGAGAACCGCAGGTATGATGCCGTTTCCCGTGCCCAGATCGCAGTAAGCCTTTGCATCGGGGTAGATTCTGTTCGCGAAATCCGCGATGATGATGGCGTCCACGCCGAAGCGGAATCCCTCGCTGTCCTGTATGATCTTAAGGCCTCCGAAGCCGATTTCTTCTATCGTTTCCATATCGCTTGGGCTTTCCCGGACTTAGTCCTTCATCAGTTCTTCGATTTCCTTCAGGAGATTCTCATCCAGCTTCTCGTATTCCTCGACCGGCTGCTCTTCCTTCTTCTTGTGACCGCCGTTTTTCTTGCCCAGCCGTTTGACTTCCTCCTTGGAGTAGGAGTAGAACTCGGTGCTGAGCTTCTCCTCGCCGCCGTTCTCCTCGGAAGCCTCTTCCTGGACGAGGCGGGTCTTGACGATGTTCTCCAGAATGTTGACATCGGTTACTACGCCGATGCCGTCCGGAGTTCTGACTCTCTCTCCGGTGTTCGGCATGCCCTTTCGCATCTGTGTATAGATGTCGTTTTCGTACTTCAGACAGCACATGAGTCTGCCGCAGATCCCTGAAATCTTCGTCGGATTCAGAGACAGGTTCTGGACCTTTGCCATTTTGATGGATACAGGTTCGAAATCAGTCAGCCAGGTGTTGCAGCAAAGGCCGCGGCCGCAGTTTCCAACGCCGCCGATCATCTTCGCTTCATCCCTTACGCCGATCTGTCTCAGTTCTATCCTCATCCTGAATACCGATGCCAGATCCTTGACCAGTTCTCTGAAGTCGACTCTGCCGTCGGCAGTGAAGTAAAATACCACCTTGCTGTTGTCGAAGGTGAATTCCACGTCGATGAGCTTCATCTCGAGGCCATGGGCTTCGATCTTTTCCTGACAGATCCTCAGGGTCTCTTCTTTTCTCGCCAGATTGCTTTCGTTTTTCTTTTCATCCGCAGGTGTTGCGATCCTGACGATATTCTTAAGCGGTGCGACCAGCGACGAATCGCTGACTTCTGTTTCCTCCAGCGTTACCTTGCAGAACTCCAGCCCTCTGGCAGTTTCAACGATAACGCTGTCACCGAGCTTGACTTTTACATTTCCGGGGCTGAAATAATACATTTTCCCCGCTTCCTTGAATTTAACGCCGACTACTTTAGCCATTATCTATCCTCCAAGTTTCAAAATTAGGTTTTTTATTGCGTAATTGACCGAGACGTGGAATGCGAGTTCCTTTCGCGCCTCCTCGATCATGTATATTCCGTCGTAAAGTCTGTCAAATTCGTACTTTGGCAGGCTTTCACTGTGGTTGTCTGTAATATATTTTCTGTAAACTTCTTCTATTTCATCCAGCATGACAGAAACTTCTTCGTCTGTCAGCTTCTTTGAGCCCAAAACCTCTCTGATCTTGTAATACGGTTCGCGTCTGAGACACATATCCGCGATCTCTTCGGCCTTTGCGCGCCTATTGGACTCTTTCTTGCCGATCGGTCTCGACGCCGACGGGTTGATCCTGAACTTGACGCATCTTGACTTGATGGTCGGCTCCAGAATCTCCATATTCTCCGAAAGCAGAATGATCAGCGTATCCCCTGCAGGCTCTTCCAGAGTCTTCAACAGTCTGTTTCGGGCCTTTGCCGTCATGAGATCACAGTCCTGGATCACCGCGACGCTCTTACCGCCCAAAGGCTTGACTTTGAGGTGTTCCTGCATCTCGATGATCGCGCTGTCTCTGACCGTTGCTCTGTCACCTTTGGAGATGTATAGGATGTCTTCGTGGTTGTCGTGGTCGATCTTACCGCAGATCTCGCATTTGCCGCAGTTCTCGCCTCTCCCGTCGGGACAGAGGACGCCCTTGACAAAAGCCTTTGCAAAAGCCAGCTTATCTACAGTCTCCGGACCTTCGAAAATGTAGGCATGAGAGACTCTGCCGTCCGCTACCGAGCGATGAAGCCGCTCGATCAGTCTTCTGTTTTCTTCCTGTTCTGCAAATCTCATTTAGATAAGATCCTGTACTATATTTATGATTTCTTCCGATATCTCTTCGATTCCTCTGGATGCGTCGATTCCCTTGATTCTGTCCGGAAAACGCTTCTCAAGGGCCAAATAACCCTCATAGACCCGTCTGTGAAAGTCGGATGAGGAAAGCTCGATCCTGTCCTGCTTCCTGCCGCTGATCCTGCCCATACCGGCTTCAGGGTCCAGCCTCAAGAGAATGGTAAGATCCGGCATATAGTCACCAACGGCGTTTTTATTGATGTCCCAAACGATATCTCCCAGTCCTCTGCCATAGGCCTGATAAGCCATGCTGGAGTCAACGAATCTGTCGCAGATGACCATATCCCCTCTTTCAACGGCCGGTCTGATGACCTGTTCCACCAGCTGCGCTCTGGCGGCAGCATAAAGCAGGGTCTCCGTCATGTCGGACATTTCCGTATTTCTGCTGTCGAGGATGATCTCGCGGATATCTTCACTGATCTTCGTTCCGCCCGGCTCTCTGGTGAGAACGACATGAAAGCCTTTGCCCTCGAGATAATCTTTCAGCTTCTCTATTTGTGTGGATTTTCCTGAACCATCACCGCCTTCGAAGGTGATGAATAAACCCTTGCTCATTTCCTGGTTCCTTTTCTTTTTTTCGACTTTCCTGTCCTTTTGGAGGTTTTCTTAGCGGAAGATTTCTTCCCTGAGGAACTGTTTCCGTAGAGCAGGTCGAATTCCTCCATGGTGTTTCGCCTTCCGGCGGTTCTGGAATTGCTCTCCAGTTCTGCTCTTCTTCTGTTGTATTCTTCTATGTAGCTCTTATTCTTATCGGTTACCGTACTCATGGAAGGCACATCTGCGGCCCTCCTCGACTGGGATGCGGCGCTTTGCTGACGCGGCGGTCTTGCGCTTTGCTGTCGCATCGGTCTTGCGCCGGGCTGACGCGATGAGCCGGCGCTGTGCTGACGCGACGATCTTGCCGGTTCAGCTGATGCTCTTCTGCTCGTTTTCTTAGCCGGTTTCTTGGCGGGCTTTTTGGTTTTGCCGCCTTCTGCATTGGATGTCTTGGCTCTTGCCCGCGGACGCTCAGCAGCCGTACGTTTCGCCTTCTTTTTCTTTTTTCGCTTCGCTTCCCTTACCTCTTCTATGTCTATGGTGTCGCTTTTCGCGTTCTTTGCCTCGTCAAGCAGGTTGTTGACGATATATATCATGATCAGCGCGATCGGCACCAGAATGAGGAGCACGAATACTATTTTGAGAAGTGTCATTACTTGGCCTCCAATAATCCCAAAAACTCATTGTATATTATACCATAGTTTCATAGGAGCAAGGACATCCGTTCCTCTGTTTTTTAAAATAAAAATAAGCGGCAACGTCTTGCTTTCCCAGGCAGTCTCCCACCAAGTATCATCAGCGCAAAGGAGCTTAACTTCTGTGTTCGGTATGGGAACAGGTGTGACCTCCTCGCTATAGTCACCGCATATTTTCATGAGCGTATGC
>JAFRVY010000005.1 GCA_017438285.1 Bacillota bacterium | reverse complement strand
GCGCAGACTGGGAGTGCTCACCCCAATGGAGAAACACGCTCAGTATTCGATGGCCGCATAAAAACTCCAGCTCCCAAATTAGGAAGCTGGAGAAAAAATATTTCTTTTATTTCGACTGTCTACTTGACGAGTAGCAGTTCACAATTAGTGCGGCAGCCCTTTTTTTATTACAAATCAAGGGGCATATATTGTTATTATTAACATATATTTATTGAAAACAGTAACTATATGTTGTATGATTAACATGTATGTTTATCGCTTAAAATAAGGGGCATTACTTATATGATCGTATTTGAAAATGTATCAAAACACTATAAGTCGAATGTTGCTTTGGATAACGTCAGCGTAAGGATCAACAAGGGGGATTTCGTCTTCCTCGTGGGCCCAAGCGGCGCGGGCAAATCGACTTTTGTCAAACTGATTCTAAAAGAAATCGACGCCGATTCCGGCACAGTTAAGGTAAGGGATATCGATGTTACGCGACTCCCGTCCAGAGGGGTACCGAAACTCAGGAGAAATATTGGTATCGTTTTCCAGGACTTCAGGCTTTTGCCTAAGAAGACAGTCTATGAAAACGTGGCTTTTGCTATGGAAATCATCCATCAGCCGAGGAAACTCATCAACAAGAACGTGCCGCAGGTGCTGAATATGATGGGTATTGCGGATAAGGCTGACAAATATCCGGATGAACTCAGCGCCGGCGAACAGCAGAGAGTCGCTATCGCCAGAGCCATCGTCAATAAGCCGAGAATTCTCATCGCGGACGAGCCGACAGGGAACCTGGACCCGAATACGGCCTGGGAAATCATGCAGCTGCTTAACGAGATCAATCAGAGAGGGACGACGATCCTCATGGTTACCCATGCAAAAGACATCGTAGACAAGATGGGCAAGCGTGTTATCGCCATCGAGAACGGTCACATCGTCAGGGATGAGTTCGGTATGTATGGATATCAGGAAGCTCTCGCTGCAGCAGTTGGCGACTCTGCGTTCGATACGATTCCTGTCAATAAGAGACATACCATCAGAAGGAGAATCTTCAGGAGAGGAGGCGGCAGATAATGAAGACATTTTTCTACACTATCAAGCAGGCCTTCATCCAGTTTGGAAGAAACTTCAACATGTCGCTCATATCCATCTTCGCAATTACCTGTATGATGCTGATACTCGGCCTCTTCTTTATTATGGCTATCAACATCGACAGAGCAGCCGAGACTGTAAAGGGTGAGTACGACTCCATAGAGATATTCCTCCTTGACGATACATCGAAGGAAGATGCTCAGGCTATGGTTGATGATATGAAGCAGCAGGAAGGCGTTTCCGATGCATATTACAAGTCAAAGAAACAGGCGATGAAGGAATTCAAGGAGAGATGGGGGGACAACGGATATCTTCTCGACGGTCTCGAAGAAAACCCGCTTCCGAATTCCGTAGTTGTACTGATCGGTGATCTTGAGAAGGCGGACGCCCTTGCGGAGCACGCATCCCAGTATGAGGGCATCGAGGACGTCAAGTACTACAAGAGTACTGTCGACAAGCTTTTGAAAGCCACCCATTTCATGCAGATCGCAGCGATCATCATCATGATCTTCCTGATTATCGTTTCGGTTATTGTGGTATCCAACACGATCAAGCTCACCGTATTCAACAGAGCCGACGAGATCAGCATCATGAAGTATGTCGGCGCGACCAACTGGTTCATACGGGGGCCGTTCCTCATCGAAGGTATCATCATCGGCATTATTTCCGCCGGCGTGTCTCTGGGAATCATTGCTGTCGTATATAAGAAACTTCTGGATGCCATCGGAGATCAGGTATATTCGATGCTTTCGATGCCGATGGTCCAGGGTGAGTTTTTGCTTCACAATTACGCATGGATCTTCGTTGCTCTTGGAATCGTGATCGGTGCGCTGGGAAGCAGTATCTCAGTACGAAGATTCCTGGATGTGTAAAAAAGGCATATTGGAGATAGAATTATGAGAAAAACAATCACAATCGTAATCGCTCTGATGATGGCCTTCCTGATGTTCCCAAGCACCGTAATGGGAGCGCCCGATAAGTCTCTTTCGGAAATCCAGAAGGAAATCAAGGACAAACAAGCGGAACTTGATAAGGGCAAGGAAAAAGAAAAGCACCTGTCTTCCAGGGTCAATGAACTTGAGGAGATGATCGGCAATCTTGAAGATCAGATCGACGCGGGTGAAATCGAGCTTGACGAACTGGAAAAGGATCTCAAGAAGGCGCAGAAAAGAGTCGACAAGCAAAACAAAGAACTGAGCGTCAGGCTCAGAAACATGTATAAAAACGGCAGCGTAGGATTCCTGGATGTTCTGATGAACTCAAGCAGTTTTACTGAATTTTTGACCAATATGGATCTGGTCGAAAAGGTATATGCAAGCGATAAGGACGTTCTCGAAGAACTGCAGACTGCCCATGATGAGATAGAAAAGAAAAAGAAAAAGGTCGAAAAACTGCAGGCCGAGCTGGAGTCTTCGAAGGAAACGGCGGAGGCTGAGAGACAGGAGGTCAAGGATCAAAAGGCCAAGATCGCCAAGGATAACGACGAAACAGCCAGAATGCTTGACGATCTGGAAGCGGAAGCCGCTTCGGTGCAGGAACAACTCGCCTCCCAGTCACAGGACGGCTCGGTAAGCAACAGTAATAGTTCGAAATATACCGGTGGCGTCTTTGCTTGGCCAACACCTGGCTATACAACCATAACATCTGGTTACGGCTGGCGTATTTGTCCATTCCATGGACGTGAGTTTCATGGAGCAATAGATATCGGAGCCAGCGGCGGAAGCCCAATTGTTGCTTCAGCGAAGGGAAAGGTCATTTCGGCTGGTTATAACGGAGGCTTCGGTTACAGCGTCCAGATAGACCACGGCGGCGGACTTGTCACCATGTACAACCATTGTTCGGTGCTTCTCGTTTCCAATGGAGAAAAGGTATCCAAAGGACAGACGATAGCAAAGGTGGGAACTACCGGATCATCAACCGGCAATCACCTTGACTACAGAGTATTCAAAGACGGTTCTACAGTGAATCCACTCAATTACTTTTAGTGAATATGAGCAACTATAACGATATTATCGATACAATTTTGATCAATAGAGGTATTGAAACAAAGGAAGAAAAAGAAGAATTTCTCTCCGACAAGCCTCAAAAGACATACGATCCATTTCTCCTGACTGGTATGCAGGAAGGAATGGATTTGCTGTTATCTGAAATCAGCAAAGGCTCCAGGATCTGCATCTATGGAGATTACGACGCGGACGGCGTAACGGCGTCCTGCATTATGGCGACCTGTCTCAGAAGGATGACTGATGATTACTTTATCTACATTCCGTCCAGAATGGAAGAAGGCTACGGTCTCAACACTGCGGCCATCGACAGGATCTGTGAAAAAGGAGCAAAACTGATACTCACCGTCGACTGCGGGTGCGTTTCCTATAACGAAGTCGAGTATGCCAAGAGCAAAGGCCTGCAGGTCATCGTTACTGACCATCACAATATCGAGGACGTCATGGCTGACTGCATCGTCATCAACCCAAAGCATCCTGAAAACAAGTATCCGTTTACAGAGCTTGCAGGATGCGGCGTAGCATATAAATTCGTGCAGGCTCTGCAGCGAACAGCGGGTCTGCCGCGGGATGTTCTGACGGAGACGCTGGATCTGGCCGCAATCGGTACTGTTGGCGACATCGTTCCGCTGCTGGATGAGAACAGGACCATCACGAAATACGGCATACAGGGATGCAACTCCGGCGCAAGACGTGGTCTGAAATATCTCGCAGATTCGATTTCGCTGAAATCTATCGATTCCGAAAACATCGCTTTTGGTATCGTGCCGCACATCAATGCTGCGGGAAGAATGGGAACAGCAATGGATGCTGTCGACCTGTTCCTCACAGAGGATGCGTCTGTGATCGATCAGAAGGCGCAAAAGCTCATGGCGTATAACTATCAGAGAAAAGACACCCAGGAAAAAGCCTACACCAGATGTGTGGACCGCGTATCCGGGGATGACAAGTTTATCCTTCTGACGGTTGACGATATCCATGAGGGTATTGCCGGAATCGTTGCCGGCAAGATCAAGGACAGATTCTACCGACCGGTCATCATCGTCACGCCGACGGAGGATGGCAAATACAAAGGCACCGGACGCAGTATCCCGGGCATCGACCTTTATGACGTGCTCAATCACTGCAGTGAGCTTTTTATCCGTTTCGGAGGACACAAGAGCGCCTGCGGGTTCCTGATGGATGCAGAGAATATAGACGCGCTCAAAGAATCAGTTCTTTCCCAGGCGGAGAACATATTCGAAAAAGATCCGGAAGTCTTCGAACGCAAAACGGACTATGATATGGTACTCAAACCGTCGGACATTACCGTGGAGCTTGCCAAGGAACTGAGAAAGTTTGCCCCGTTCGGCGAAGGAAATCCTGCGCCGAAGTTCCTCATCAGAAATGCCGTGATGAAGAATGTCAACTACATGGGCAAGGAGGGGAATCACGCCAGATTCTACGTCAATGACAAAAACAGCTATCTGAACTGCGTTTTCTTCCGGAGAGCGCTGGATTACAAGGAAATACTCCAGTCAGGCCAGCCCCATAATCTGGTCGGAGCGGTCAGCTATCAGATATGGAATGAACAGGAACGTGTACAGTTCATCGTTGAGGAAATAATGTAATGGAAATCAAAATCAGAAAAAGTTTATTTATTTTAAGTATTATCGGAGCTTTTATTCTGGGCGTCTGTCTGACAGGTGCGTATACGATGATCCATGACGGCCCATCCGCATCAAATCCGGGAACGCAGTCAGGAGGAAGTATCTCCGGAGACGACAAGCTCACAATAATCAAGTCGTATGTTGACAAGTATTATCTCTATGACTACGACGAAAAGGAGATGACAGAGGGTGCGTACAAAGGATACATCCAAGGTCTGGACGATCCGTATTCGTCATATATGGACGCTGATGAGTATCAGTCCTTTCTGGCTTCGGCTACAGGGACCTATTCGGGCGTCGGAATCACCTTCAGTGAAGATGACAACGGGAACTTCGTCGTCATGCAGATCAACCCGAATTCTCCGGCAGCGGACACAGATATCAAGGAAGGGGACTTCATTCTGACTGTTGACGGGAAGGAATATACCGATGTTGAACTGATGGCAGCTGCGATCAGAGGCGATGAAAATACAGAGGTCACGATCGAGTACTTCAATGGTGAAGAAATCAAAAAGGTTACCATGGTCCGAAAGGAAATCATCCTTCAGAGCGTAGAATATGACATGCTTGAAGGCAATGTGGGATATATCCACATCTCTTCATTCCTGAACAATACGGGAGAAGATTTTGACAAGGCACTGAAGGCAGTTACCCAAAAGGGTGCCAAGGGGCTCGTCCTCGACCTGAGAGGAAACGGAGGCGGTCTTGTGGATGAGTCTGTAGAAGTAGCTGATGAATTCCTCGATAAGGGCGTTGTCTGCTACACGGAAGACAAATACGGCAAGACGGATTCCTATGACGCAGAAGACGGCAAGACAAACATCAAAACTGTTGTGCTCATCGACGGAGGCAGCGCAAGCGCATCGGAAATCCTCGCGGCTGCATTAAAGGATAACGGTTTTGAGATCGTAGGAGAAAAGTCCTATGGCAAAGGTGTTATTCAGACGACCATCGAACTGGAAGATGGATCTGCTTTGAAACTTACGATCATGCAGTATCTGTCACCGAGCAAGAAGATCATCAACAAGAAAGGCGTCAAGCCGGACTACAAAGTTAAAGACAAGGAAGATACCAAAACTGACGAACAGCTGGATAAGGCGCTCGACGTTTTGGAACACTAAATACATTTTTAGAACAGTTTAAGCATGGCTCGCTATTTGACTTTACAGCACGAAAGTAGTAAAATGATGAAGGAAGCAAAGCTGATAAGTTTAATCAAGAAGGGAGCTGTACAAACATGGCATACGAATCAAAATTCAAAAACGAGTACATAGATGAACTTTTCAAGGCAGTGCTTCTTCTCGAAGATGAAGAGGATTGCTACAGATTTTTTGAAGACATATGCACGATCAACGAGATCAATGCTATCTCTCAAAGACTGCAGGTTGCAAAGCTTTTGTCTGAGAACAAAACTTATAATGAAATCGAAAGTATCACAAAGGCTTCAACGGCAACTATCAGCAGGATAAACAAATGTCTCGTCTATGGGGCCGAAGGGTATCAGAGAATACTGGCCCGAATGAAAGAGGCAGAAGAATAACGAGATACTTATGTTTTTAATGATTTAATCTGGCGGCGCATCATATGTACCGCCATTTTAAGGTTATAGGGTAATTTGATGCAGATTGTTGTCGTTAAAAACTACAAGGCCAGATATCCGGAGTTAAAGGGCAGGGCGCTCACAGACCGTCTGATACTGGATCTTCTGGGGGAAGATGCACAGGTCATCAGGTCTGATGAAGGAAAACCTTCGATTCAATGGAAAAAGAATCAGACGCCGCCCTTTGTTTCCGTAAGTCATTGCGAGGATTATTTCGCATGCGTTTTTGACGGCGAGAATATCGGCATCGACATCCAGAATGAGCGGCAGGTCGACATCAGGAAGATCAGCCGCAGATACTACGCGCCGGCGGAGCAGGAATTCGCTGCAGATGAACCGGGACGTTTTTTTATCGTATGGACACGAAAGGAAGCCTTTGCAAAATACATGGGACGAGGTCTCGCGCAGATCAATCGCAGCGTTGACGTGTTTGGACGCAGCGATGTTGGCTTTTGGGACATAACGATACTGGGCGATTATCATCTGTGCGTCTGCACTTCCCGCGAGAGAGCGGAAAAGGAAAAGTATGAAATTCAGTTTCTTGATTGAAAACAAGACCGAGACCTCTGATATCGTTGCGGAGCACGGTCTGTCGATTTACATTGAAGCACGCGGCAAGAAGATTCTCTTCGATGCGGGAGCCAGCGGTTTATTTGCTGAGAACGCCAGGGAGATGAAAGTCGACCTTGCTGATGTGGATTTTGCCGTGGTCAGCCACGGACATCACGATCACACCAGCGGGATACCGTTATTTTGCGATATCAACAGCAAAGCGCCGGTGTACATCCACAGGAATGCTTTCCGCAAGTCTTACGGATATGAGAACGGTAAGATGGATGAGGAACAGTGCGGTATCGAGTGGACAGATGCGGAAAAGGCAAGGATAGAAGACCGACTCATCTACACGGACGGACCCGTTTATGTCACGGAAGATATAGGCATTACCGGCACTGTCGCTGTCGATGAGGATTTCGTACCGACGGAGAAGTTTTCATACTATGACGAAAGCGGCGTGTTAGTGGACGATGATATGTCCCACGAGCAGTGTCTCGTAATCAGGGAACAGGAAGGCCTCTATGTCTTTTCGGGATGCAGCCACAGAGGCGTTTTGAATGGCATCAGGGCGTGTAAGGACATGTTTCCGGGCGAACGTATCGCTGCCGTAATCGCGGGCATGCACCTGTACAGCGCAACGGACGACGACAGAAAGCGCGTCGTCGACGAGATCGCATCAGAGGGTCTCGACATGGTGATTCCTGTCCATTGCACGGGCATTGACGCCATCTGCGATCTCAAAGCGAAATTGGGAAAGAACTGCATCGTGGCGACAGCAGGGAAAACGTATACGGGAGAGAGTACTGATGGAAGCGATCGATAGAGCCGTATACTACTTAAATATCAAGCCGCGGACGCGCAAACAGGTCATCGATTATCTGCTGAAAAAAGAGTACCTGCAGGAAGAAATCGATGCAGCAGTCAGCGAACTTGAAAAATACCATTACATCGACGATGCCAATTACTGCAGGCTCTATTTCGAAATGGGGTTTGAGAAACGCCGGGGAATCGGCAGGATCAAGCGTGAGCTGGCAGAGAAAGGCGTGGATAAGCAGCTCATCGACGAAGTGTTCGAGGAACTGGAGGAAGTCCCGGACCAGCTGGAGATGGCGCTGGAAGAGGGACGTCTCATTCTCCAGGGGACGGACACCGGGGATCTGGATTACAAGGAAAAACAAAAGCTGATGGCAAAAGTCTCAAGACGCCTTGCGAGCAGAGGCTTTACGGCAGATATAGCGTACAAAGTCGCGAGACAGCTGATCGAAGGATAGAGGAAGGAGAATTTCCGAATGGATTATAGACAGACACTCATAAAGATGATCGATACTTTCACCGTCAGGGCGGTGGAAGAGTTCAAGGAAATCGAACTTAAGATCTACGGCGAATCTCGAAGCATCTTCAAGAAAAACAAAGACTATGAGGGCAATATTAAAAAGCTGAGAAGATGCAAAACGAACGCCCAGAAGATCAATCCGAGGTCCGTCAAGGTGCCGGAAGACGACAAGCAGGTGAAAGGTCTTATGGATACGTTCCAGAAATGTCTTGTCATATTCAGCGGTGTGTGCGATGCGTATATCCAGTTCGAGACTGCGCTCATGAACAAGGCGAACGGTGAAGAAAAGGTCAGCTACAGCGATATCAAGAACTTCAGAGATAAGATGAGACTTGGCAGGGAAAACCTGAACAAGAATCTGGATGAACTGAACATCTGGTATGCGGAGTTCAATGATATGGAAAGGGCAAAAGAAGAGGACATTGAGGATCTGGGAGGCGTTGCGTTTATGACTTACGAGGATCTGATGTCGTCCGATGGGGAAGAGAAATGAATTCAATGATTATTGGGGTAGTGATTGCTGCTGTATGTATTCTGGCAGTCATTGTGATTCTGTTCATCGTTTTACAGAACAGCATGAACAATAATATCAGAAATATCGGCGACAACCAGGACAGAAGGATGAGAGAGTTCAGTGAATCGCTCGCTGAAATGAACCGAAGCATGGGCGAGATCAGGAATCTGACATCTGGAGTGGATGACCTGAAAAAGCTCATGTCCAACGTGAAAACACGAGGTATCATAGGTGAACTTCAGCTCGGTGGGATCCTCGAAGAGATGATGTCTCCATGGCAGTACGAAGAGAACGTTGCTGTTAAGGGCGGAAGTGAACGTGTTGAATATGCGGTCAAAATCCCGACCGAAGAAGATAGTTTCATCTACCTGCCGATCGATTCCAAATTCCCGGGCGATGCCTATCTGAACCTGCTGGACGCCTATGACAGAGGCGACAGACAGGAGGTCAAAAGCGCACAGGACGCGCTGAAAAACGCCATTATCAAGGCGGCGCGGGATATTCGCATGAAATATATCTATCCGCCGCTTACGACTGATTACGGCATTATGTTTCTGCCTTTTGAGGGACTCTATGCGGAGGTCCTCAGATTGAATCTGACAGATCTGCTCCAAAGAGAGTATCACGTCAATATCGCCGGTCCTACGACAATGTCTGCCATGCTCAACAGCCTGCAGCTGGGATTCCGGTCCATGGCCATGCAAAAGCGCTCCACGGAGGTATGGGATACTCTGGAGAATGTCAAAACCGAGTTCGAAAAGTTTAACGAGGCTTTGGTGAGGACACAGACGAAGATGGATCAGACCCAGAAGGAACTCGAAAATCTGATCGGTGTCAGGACCAGGAGTATTCAGCGGGCTTTGCGGAATGTCGGCGAAATCAATGATGAGGAGATTATAGAATGAGCATATTCGCCATAGCAGATATACATCTCTCTAAGAATCCTGGGATCAGCAAGCCCATGGATATCTTTGGCGACCGCTGGATCGACCATGAGAACAGGATCGAAAATAACTGGCGAGAGCTCGTTCACGATGAAGATACCGTCATCATTCCGGGAGATATCTCCTGGGCGATGAAACTGGAGGACAGCATCTACGATCTGAACTGGATCAGCGAGCTGCCCGGAAAGAAAGTGATGCTCAAAGGCAACCATGACCTGTGGTGGACGGGAATCAACAGGCTCAACAGCATGTATGAGGACAACATTCGGTTCCTGCAGTACGACAGCGTAACTGTTGAAGGTGTTTCCATCTGCGGTACGAGAGGGTGGATCACTCCTGATGATGATGAATTCACGGAGGCAGACGAAAAGATATACAGGCGCGAGCTTTTGCGTCTGGAATCGTCTCTGCAGGCAGCGGAATGCGATGAAATCATCGGATTCATGCATTTTCCGCCGGTTGCAAAGCCGATGAGTTTCTCAGGGTTCCAGCAATTATTCGAGGATTACGGCGTAAAACAGGTCTATTACGGCCACATCCATGGGGAAGAAGGATTTAAGAGAACGATCCAGGGGGAATATCATGGAATCGAATATCATTTGATCTCTGCAGATTATTTGAATTGCAAACCGGTTAAGATTAAATAATAGAATTTATGTAAAGGTACTGAACGGATATGAAAGGCAGCATCAATAGGGCAATTATTATAGTTTTGGACAGCCTCGGAGTCGGCGAACTGCCGGATTCCGACCGATACGGCGACAAGGGAACGGATACGTTGGGGCATATTCTAGACAATTATCCGCTCAACATCCCGAATCTGAAGCGTCTCGGCATCGGAAACATCTCCGGTGCGGCAGGCGGAAGGCTCAGCGTTCCGGATCCGGAAGGAGTTTATGGCAAGTTTATGGAACAATCCGCCGGCAAGGATACGATCACCGGGCATTGGGAAATCGCTGGACTCAAGACTTCCGAGCCATTCAAAACGTATCATAACGGATTCCCACAGGAACTGATGGACGAGTTCTCCAGACAGATCGGCAGAGGATATCTTGGTAATTGCGTTGCATCCGGCACGGAAATCATTGAGGAACTGGGAGATGAACATGAAAGAACCGGCAAGGTCATCGTGTATACCTCCGCGGATAGTGTTTTCCAGATCGCAGCGAATACTGCGGTCGTGCCTCTTGAGGAACTGTATCGTATCTGTGAGACTGCCAGAAAACTCCTCGTAGGTGATTATTCCTGCGGCAGAGTCATCGCAAGACCATACATCAAAGGGGAAGACGGCAAGCGCGTCAGAACCGCTGACAGGCGTGACTATGCTGTATCACCGCCGCAGAAGACCATGCTTGATATTCTGTCGGAATGTGGGCAGGAAGTCTATGCGATCGGTAAGATCAGCGACATTTTCAATGGTCAGGGCGTCACCGCTTCCGTACATACGGAGAGCAATGATGACGGCGTTACCAAGACAATTGAAGCGATCAACAAAGACTTTAAGGGGTTGATTTTCACAAATCTGGTGGATTTCGACTCAAAGTACGGCCACAGACGCGATCCTGTCGGTTACGGACAGGCGATCGAGGCTTACGATAGAAGGCTTCCGGAGATCATTTCTGCCATGAGAGATGATGATATACTGATCATGTGTTCAGATCATGGCAACGATCCGGTCCACACTGGATTTGACCACACACGGGAGCATATTTTCGGTCTGATGACAGGAACAAATATCAACAGAGGAGTAGATCTCGGCACCAGAGACAGTTTTGCTGACATCGGCGCCACTGTGACAGATGTACTGACCGGCGGAAGACAGGCAACACCTACGGGAAAGAGTTTCGCCGACTTGCTGTAATTTGGAGGAATCAATGAAAAAAATACTGGCAATAACACTGGCTTTTGCGATGATGTTTGTTTTCGCATCATGCGGAAGTCAGGAGGAACAGAATACAGAAGAAGATAATAGCGCGACAGAAGTATCTCTCATCATCGTCGGTGATATCAACGACGGCGGATTTAACCAGATCACGTGGGAATGTATTGATTCTTTCTGCGATGAAAAGGAGATTTCCTGCGGTTATTATGTCTGCGACGGGTCCAAGATCGACCAGGTTACTGCAACGGTCGATGAAGCGATCAGCAAGGAAGGCAAGCTTTTGATCTTTGCGGGCAGCCAATTTGAAAAGGCGGTATACGAGCTTCAGGGCAAGTATAAGGACAACTACTTCTATTTGATCGACGGCGTTCCAAATGACGGCAAAGACTATAAACTGGCGAAGAATTCCATTGGCGTTCTCTTCGCTGAAGAAGAGGCGGGATACCTGGCGGGCTACGCTGCGGTCATGGACGGATACAGGAATCTCGGCTTTATGGGCGGAGAGAAAATGCCTCCGGTTAAAAGATATGGCTATGGTTTCATTCAGGGTGCCAGCGCTGCAGCCGCAGAAAACGGTATCAATGAAGAAATCAATATCAATTACATGTATTCCGGTACATTCGAGGCCTCTGATGAGGTGCAGGCCGCTGCGGAAAAGTGGTATGAAGACGGGACAGAGGTCATTTTCTCCTGCGGCGGAGGTATCATTAAGTCCGTCATCAACGCATCCGATGCGAAGCATGGTAAGATCATCGGTGTTGACACGGATCAGAGCGGTATGTCCGGCGATATCATCACATCCGCAAGAAAGGGTATCAATTCGGCTGTTGAAGATGTCCTCAAAGAGTACAACAGAGGCAATTTCATCGGTAATAACATATTCAAATACACGGCCTCTAACGGCGGCGTTGGACTTGAAATGGCAAATGCCAGGTTTTCAAAGTTCAGCGAGGCCCAATATAACGATATCTTTGAGCAGATCAAGAACGGATCTGTATCGATCAAGAAGGACACAGACGTGGAGAACGTAAAGGATCTCGCGGAAGGCAATATCAAGGTCCATGTGAAAAAATAATCGTGCTGTTTTATCTTAACTTTTGTTTAGATAATCGAGACTGTGAAATAAAGTCTGTAAATTTATGAGAAGTATCCTTCTATGGTAAAATCAGAATAACCATAGGAGGATATTTTTATGGCTAACAAGAAGAAAAAAGAAGTCTACCACGCCAAACCGCTCAATGAGAACAAGCGG
>JAFRVY010000032.1 GCA_017438285.1 Bacillota bacterium | reverse complement strand
TTTACTTTACTTTCTGTCCATAGTCAACGCAGAGGGCCTGTGATATAATCGTTTTATGAAAATTCTAGTAATCAGTGATACCCATGGAAAACTGAACAAAGTCAGGGATATCTGGACGAAACTGACGGACGTGGATCTGATTGCCCATGCGGGCGATTTTGGTCACGACGGCAAGGCTTTGGAAGATGAATTTCATGTGCCTGTCGTCGCAGTCCGCGGAAACTGTGACGGCGGCGGCAGAAGCGACTATGAGATCATCAGGACGGAGTACGGTAATATTCTGCTTACCCACGGGCATGCCTTCGGCGTGGACTATGATCTCGACAGGCTGCGTTATTTCACTTTGGAGAACGGCTGCTGTGCCGCGATCTACGGCCATACCCATCGTGCATCTGTGATTGAAGATGACGGCATCTACTTTGTCAACCCGGGCAGCCTCACCCTCCCGAAGGACAACAGCGGGGGCTCCTACGCCATCATCCGTACGAGCGAGGACCGTCTGGACGCTTCCGTCGTCTATTACGATACCGTGTTTGGCGGCAATAAAAAATCCGGAGGATCCGGATTTATCAAAAGCATATTGAATTATTCTGACAGACTCTGATTTACAGGATCAGCGTCTTGATGATAACAGCGATAAAGACAAGGATAAAAAGAACATCCTCAATGAGCAATACGATCTTCAGTATTGCTCTTATTTTTTCAGAGGTCGTGCCTTTTATCTGCGCCCCTACATTGCTCATGAACCTGAGAAGTACGAACAGTACTACAAGTCCAAATATTAAAGCTGTAAACAGAATACCCATATGATTGCCTTTCAGTTCTCGTTATCTACATGAAACATAGTACCAAAAAAACAGCACTCGTTCAAGTAGTTACTTTCTAAGCGGGAAATTAATGCTCTTTTGTCGTGTCGACGTTCATGTAAACAGACGCGGACGTCGCAACCAGTTTCCCCGTGCTTTTGCTGCGGGCTTCGCCGGTGAGCTGCGTGATCCTGCGTCCCGCCATCGTAGCCTTTGCCGTAACGACAAGGGTGTCGCCGACTTTCGCAGGTCTCACGTATTTTACCTCGAGGCTGATGGTCGGCGCATAGTTTTCTCTGGCGTAGAATCTGGCCAGCGCCGCTGTCGTGATATCAAAAGCCGTACAGATCATGCCGCCGTGGAGATTCCCCACCCTGTTGGCCTGCCATGCCTGCACCGGAAATTCGAAGGTCAAAGTCCTGTCCTCGTAAGAACCATATCCGTCGGAAGCCTTCATCAGTCCGTTCAGAATATCCTTCTGTTCTATGTTGTTCTCATGCAAAGTCTTGGCGATGTGGGCGTCCAGCGCTCTCTGTCCCGTCAGCACGCTGCCCTCTCCCAGACTGTTTTTGCCCTTGTTGTAGTAAGCCTTCTTTTCTTCCTCAGGCACCATGTTTCCGCCTGTCGCCCAGATGATATGGACATCGTTTTCTCCGCCGTGAACGTGCTTCAGCCCTTCAAAAGCTGCACATGCGGACGGCTCGATAAAGATGCCTTCCGTGTCCTGGAGCATGGCAAGATACGGATAGAGCCTCGCATCGTCCACGGTATAGCATCCATCCAGTCTCGTTTCCATGGCCTCTGCAACGAGTCGCGACGGTCTTCCTACAGCAAGCCCGTCTGCTTCCGTCTTTCCGTCGATTCCAAGGTCTCCCACTGCGATCTTGTTGTGGAGTCCTGTGATCAGTCCCAGGGTCATGCACGGTGCGTGGGTCGGTTCTGCGAAGTAGCAGTAGGCGTTGTCCCCAAAGTATTTTTTGATGCCGTAGGTAACGCCGCCCGGAGCTCCGCCGACGCCGCACGGCAGATATACGAAAAGCTTATGATCTTCGTCTATGATGATGCCCCTGCTGTCCAGATATTTCTTCAGACGCTTGCCTGCAACGGCGTAGCCTGCGAAGAGATCGAGAGAGTTCTCGTCGTCTACGAAATGGCACATCGGGTCAGCCTCGGCTTCGCGCCTTCCCTGGGCGACTGCCGCTTCATAATCGTCCGGATATTCTACGACTGTAACACCCTTGGAGCGAAGCATGTCCTTCTTCCACTGGCGCGCATCTGCAGACATGTGGACAGTGACCTGAAATCCTATCGTCGCGCTGATGATACCGATGCTGAGACCCAGGTTTCCGGTCGATCCGACAGCAACCTTGTATTGGGAAAAGAACTCCTTGAATCGGTCGTCAGCCAGAACCGAATAATCATCGTCCCAGCTTAGCATGCCGGCATCCACTGCCAGCGTTTCCGCCAGTTTCAGCACTTCATAGATGCCGCCTCTTGCCTTGACGGATCCGGAGATTGGCAGGTGGCTGTCCATTTTGAGGAACAGTCTTCCCGGAACATCCATCCCGATGGTCTTTTGCATGGCGTGGATCTCTTTCAGCGGCGATTCGATGATGCCGTCTTCAACTTCCGGGAACACTCTCCTGATGAACGGCGCAAACCGCGCAAGCCTTGCCTCGGCGTCATCGATGTCGACGATCTCACTGGCGCCGGTGCCTTCGCCGGCTGAAGCTTTTGCACGAGCGTCGCCTCTCAGAACGTGCGGGTTCTCCCAGAAAATCTCTTTATATAGAACGATGTCTTTTACTGATTCCATTTCGTGATTCCTTTCTTGAAAATAATACCTTGATATATCATAGCCTTGTTGAGAAAAAAGGTCAAATGTGATACTGTATAGACAGACATAGAACATATAACCCGGTTAAAGAGGAGGAGATAAAATGGCTTTAATTACATCAACAGAAATGTTTGCAAAAGCTTTGAACAGCGACTACGCGGTTGGCGCTTTCAACGTCAACAACATGGAGATCATCCAGGGTATCGTTGAGGCTGCACAGCAGGAAAACGCCCCGCTGATTCTTCAGGTTTCCGCAGGCGCCCGCAAATACGCGAAACCTGCTTATCTGACGAAACTCGTGGAAGCTGCTATCATCGATACAGGCGTTGACATCTGCCTGCATCTGGATCACGGTGAAGATTTTGATATATGCAAGAAGTGCGTCGATGACGGATTCACATCAGTCATGATCGACGGTTCCAAGCACCCATTCGAAGAAAACATCAAGATGACGAAGGAAGTCGTCGAATATGCCCACGCTCACGGCGTTGTCGTAGAGGCTGAGCTCGGCAAGCTGGCAGGCATCGAAGACGCAGTCAATGTTGATGCCAGAGACGCTACTTTCACTGTTCCTGAGGAAGCAGCTGAATTCGTTGCCAAGACCGGTGTTGATTCACTGGCAGTCGCTATCGGAACCAGCCACGGCGCATACAAGTTCAAAGGCGAACCGAGACTCGACTTTGACAGACTCAAAGAAATCAGAAAGCTGATTCCGGAAACACCGCTGGTACTCCACGGAGCATCGACCGTTCTGCCTGAATTCGTAGCCTTATGCAACCAATACGGCGGAGACATTCCTGGCGCACAGGGCGTACCGGAAGAAATGATCAGAGAAGCCGCCAAGTACGGCGTATGCAAGGTCAACATCGACACAGACCTGCGTTTGGCAATGACTGCAGAGATCCGCAAGTTCCTGACTGAGAATCCTGCAGAGTTTGACCCTCGTAAGTATCTGGGCCCTGCAAGAGACGCGATCCGCGACATGGTAGCTCACAAGATCAGAAACGTACTGGGAGCATCAAACAAGAGATAGCTCACCAGCGGTCACAATTTGAAGAGATAATAAAACCCCGACGGACTGGCGGATAATACCGCTCAGATGTGTCGGGGTTTTTTTCAAATATATTCTTTTTTATCTTGCGTCTTCGATCATCTTGTTCTTCAGGTTCCACAGTTCGTTGGAAAGGTCAACATAGTAAGTCTGCGGATTGTCGAAACGCTTCATTTCGTCCCACATGAGATCAAGCTGTTCCTTGCAGTACTGCTTGATGTCATTGAGTTCAGGAAGATCGTAAACCAGCTTGCCGCCTTTAAAGATCTGTTCACGCAGATTCTTCGCGTAGAAGTTGGTGACTGTCTTTCTCTTCCAGATAGCGTTCGGGTCGAAGATTTCGATCTCGTCTCCTGCAGGAGCCGGTTCTTCGTCCAGTGCGATGATGTCAGCCAG
>JAFRVY010000031.1 GCA_017438285.1 Bacillota bacterium | reverse complement strand
CGCCAGCCTACTAGGACGCCTTCCCGGAATCCGCTTCCAGTGACTTGCCAAATGGCGTGTCCGTTCGTAAGTTTCACGGTTGCTGAGACACAGTGCCGGATTTACACCGGCTTCCGATTATGTCCAGATCGTTTACGTATTCATTTCTACACAAATATTACATCACAAAGGCGGACGTGTCAATACTTGCAGCCTTTTCACGACACCAAAAAACCCGCCGCGCGGGCGGGCTTTTGCTCTCTTCATATCACCGGCGCGGCGTTTAGAATTCCGCTGTTTTCGGTGTTCTCGGGAACGGAAGCACGTCTCTGATATTGCTCATTCCCGTCATATACATGATGATTCTCTCGAAGCCGAGCCCGAAGCCCGAATGTACGACGCCGCCGTACTTACGCAGTTCCAGATACCACCAGTAATCTTCTGCGGTCATACCGGTCTCTTCGATTCTGGCTTTGAGTATATCGTATCTCTCTTCTCTCTGAGATCCGCCGATGATCTCGCCGACGCCCGGTACCAGCAGGTCACAGGCTGCGACGGTCTTGTTATCATCATTCAGCCTCATGTAAAAGGCCTTGATGTCCTTCGGGTAGTTCGTAACGAATACCGGCTTTTTATATACCTTCTCCGTGATGTATCTCTCGTGCTCCGTCTGCAGATCAATCCCCCACTCGACCGGATACTGGAAGTCCTCGCCGGATTTCTTGAGGATCTCGACAGCCTCCGTGTAAGTGATTCTCTCAAAATCAGAGTTGACGATGTTGTCCAGTCTGTCCAGCAGGCCTTTGTCGATGAACTTATTGAAGAATTCCATCTCTTCCGGAGCGTTGTCGAGAACGTACTGGATGACGTATTTGATCATCTCTTCGGCCAGATCCATGTCGCCTTCCAGATCGCAGAAGGCCATCTCAGGCTCGATCATCCAGAATTCGGAGGCGTGTCTCGCAGTGTAGGAGTTCTCTGCGCGGAAGGTCGGTCCGAATGTGTAGATGTTTCTGAAGGCCATCGCAAAGATCTCGCCTTCCAGCTGTCCGCTGACGGTCAGTCCGGTGTGCTTGCCGAAGAAGTCCTGGCTGTAATCGATGCTGCCGTCTTCGAGCCTTGGCGGATCATTGACATCCAGTGTGGTAACCTGGAACATCTCACCTGCACCTTCGGCATCGCTTGCCGTAATGATCGGCGTGTGCGCATAAACAAAATTCTTTTCCTGGAAGAACTTGTGCAGTGCGTAAGCTGTGATCGATCTGACTCTGAAGACTGCCGAGAAAGTGTTGGAACGAGGTCTCAGGTGAGCGATCTCTCTCAGGAACTCCATGGAGTGACGCTTCTTCTGAAGCGGATAATCCGGGTCGGAGTCCGCCTCGATTTCAACGGATTTAGCCTTGATCTCAAATGGCTGCTTGGCCTCCGGTGTCAGGACGAAAGTGCCTGTAACCCTAAGTGCTGCAGCGATTGGAGCCTTGGAGATCTCATTGAAATTATCTATGAATTCTGCTTCATAAACGACCTGGATGGACTTAAAAAAAGATCCGTCATTCAGTTCGACAAAGCCGAATTTATTGGAACCGCGGTTGGTTCTGATCCATCCGCGGACTGTGATTTCCTGATCTGCATATTTTTCGCTGTTTCTGAATAAATCTCTGACTAAAACGTCTGTCATCTGTCTTTTCTCCTTACTTAAATCGTGCGAAAGTCATTCTAACACAGGGGCTGTGCGTCCGTCAATGAGCTCAGCCCTTGACGATGTTCGCCAGTTTGCCCATCACCTGCCAGATCACGATCGGCTCCGGACATGCAAGCTGGCAGGTTCCGCATCCGATGCATTTGTGCGGACGATTCTCCTCCGGCACGATCTTTGTAAATGAAATCACCGCGGACGCATCACCCGTCTCAACGTATTCGTTGAACAGCGACAGGTACTTCGGAATATCGATTCCCGACGGGCATTTCCCTTCACATGCTTTGCAGCCGGTGCACGGCACCTTATCTTCGTAAATCTTCATGTTGGTACTCCTTAAAAAACCAGACACTGCGCATTGGACGGCCGTGTCTGGTTTTGATCATTCGTTTGATTGCCGCCTAGCAGATTCTCGTTCCTTCCGGAATGATGTCATCGACGATGATGACCTGGCATCCGCATGCGTTGTTGGTCGCCGCCAGAAGCATTCCCTCCGACTCGACGCCAGTCAGTCTTGCAGGCGTCAGGTTGCAGACGACGATGATCTTCTTGCCTATGAGCTCTTCCGGTTCATAATCGTTCTTGATGCTTGAAACGATGACTCTCTCCTTGATGCCGTCGAAAAGTGTCAGCTTGTAGTTGCTGTGGGCTTTCCTGATCTCCTGGCACTTGAGGACTTTGCAGACTCTCATATCGACCGTGTAGAAATCGTCAATCGTGATCTCCTTTTCCTCGATCGGAGCGACAGGATCCGGATCTCCGTAGACTTTTTCCTTCTTTTCTTCCTTCGCTTCCAAAAGTTCCGGATGCAGTTCGAGTTCCGTCTTCGGCGTGGAGAAGTCGAGAAGCGGCAGGTATCTTTCCTTGTCGATCGCATAGAGGAACAGATAGAGTCTCGGTCCCTTTTCCTTGGCGATGAGCAGCTTGTAAACGATCTTGAAGAATTCTCTCTGAAGTTTCTTGATATCCTCACGGTCTTCTCCGTAAACGATTTTTGGAATCGCATAGAGCTGTGCGTTGAGCGCATCCAGATCGTACTCTTCTTCCTTCAGGTACTTGAGCAAAAGTTCCAGTTCCTTCTTCTGGTCATCGTCCAGACTTTCGTACAGATCCCAGTCTCTCGTCTGTCTTAATGAGTTGGCCTGCTCCGGCGCACACTTTTCGAGCCAGTTCTTGGCCAGGTCAAGCCTTTGCGCGAAGTCCTCGTACTTGTACGGCTGGTCGATCTTCTCGAAGACGGTCTCCATCATCGGAACGTTGAAGTCAACGATGGATCCCAGCTGAACCAGCAATCCCATCGGTACCGTCTTGATGTCAGTAAATTCGTTAGTGCAGTTGTCCATGACCACGTTCAGGAATTCGTTGTCGGACCCCGCCTTGTACTCGTTATACATCTTGTCGAATTCAAAGTACTGACGCAGGATGCCGTCATCGAAGCAGAAATCAAAGGCCTTCGTCGGCTCGCTCTTCGAGTAGAGCCACAGGATGATTTCCGGCTGATAGAACTGAAGCAAAGTCTCAGGCGTCATGTTGAGCCCGGATGATCCGGACATCTTGCCCGCGACGCCCTTGATTCCGATAAATTCGTATCCCTGGAATTCAGGTGCGTCGTGATCGAATATCTTCTTGCAGATCACTTTGCCCGTCTCATAGCTTCCGCCAGGAGATGCATGGTCTTTGCCGCCCGGCTCGAAGTCTACGTCTTCGAACATCCAGCGCATTGCCCAGTCGACCTTCCAGGCCAGCTTGCAGTTGAATTCAGTATTGAAATCGAATGTTCCCTTGTGTCCGCAGGCGCATTCGTATTCCGCAATGTGTGTTTCGTCATCATAGGAAACGATCTTCGTCGTGTCCTTTCCGCAGTCCGCACAGTAGATTGCCGCAGGATAGTACCTGTCTCTTTCGCCTTCTTCAGCGTCCTGCGTTCTGAAGCTGTCGAGAATGTCGAATATCTCTTTTCTCTTGGCCATTGCGTGGAGAACGTGTTCCTTGTAAACGCCGCTTCTGTACATATCCGCCTGGTATTTGAAATCCATTTCGATATGGAACGGCTTGATTGCCTCCAGGAACTGTTCTTCAAAGTAAGATGCATATGTGCCCTCCTCGCCGAATGGGTTCGGGCAGTCAACGTATGCTCTTCCTATGTATCTTTCAAAGTCCGGCGCAGCTTTTGCTACGTTTACCGGGATCTTCCTCAGTCTGTCCAGTTCGTCCCATGAGAAGAGAAGTCTTGCTTTCTTGCCGGCTCTCTCCAGCGCCTTGCACACGAAAAGTGAAGTCGCAATGTCTCTGAAGTTTCCAATGTGGATCGAGCCTGACGGGCTGATGCCCGCAGCACATACATATTCTTCCTTGTTTGGGTTCTTTGCGATAACCCTCTGGGCTATTTCATCTGACCAGTGCATTGTGTCCTCCTAGTATATTTGAAGTTTACTTTTCTATCTTGGTGATCTGATAATTGATGATTCCGTCCGGAACCTCGATGGCGACCTTGTCGCCCTTCTTGTGTCCGATCAGGGCTTTGCCGACGGACGACTCGTTTGATATCTTGCCGTTGAACGGATCGGATTCCGTGGCGCCGACAATGGAGAACACTTCCGTAACGCCCTTGTTGTCCAGATCCTTGACCGTGACCTTGACGCCGACGTTGACTTCGTCGCCTTTGACGTCGGAATCAGAAACGATCTTTGCCTTGCGGAGCATTT
>JAFRVY010000004.1 GCA_017438285.1 Bacillota bacterium | reverse complement strand
GCGCAGACTGGGAGTGCTCACCCCAATGGAGAAACACGCTCAGTATTCGATGGCCGCATAAAAACTCCAGCTCCCAAATTAGGAAGCTGGAGAAAAAATATTTCTTTTATTTCGACTGTCTACTTGACGAGTAGCAGTTCATCGCATCTCCTCTAAGTGTTATTTTAATATGTAGTCTCGAGTATTCCGTATCCTCCGTCATTTCTCTTATACACTACATTTACCGAGTCAGTTTCCATGTTCAGATATACGAAGAAGCTGTGGTTCAGCATTTCCATCTGCATGATTGCTTCTTCCTGGGTCATCGGTTCAAGCTGGAACTTCTTGACTCTTACGACATTGATCTCCTCTGGAGCTTCGTCGTATTCAGGGAGAGTCTCAAACCCGAAGTCCTTCTGGCCTTTATACTTCTTCTGCAGCTTGCTCTTGAACTTGCTCATCTGCGTCGAAAGTTTCTCGATACATCTGTCTACGCAGTCATACGGATCAGATGATTTCGTTTCAGCCCTGAAGATGTTTCCCTTGGTGTTGATTGTTGCTTCGACCTTATAACCGCCTTTCTCTTTAATGGTTACCACGTTTGCCGTAATATCATCTGAGAAGTACTTGTCGAGTTTCGCAAACTTCTTCTCGATGATGTCTTTGAGCTTGTCGCTTGGAGTGTAATTCTTGCCGGTAATAATCGTTTTCATTTATAACAACCTCCTTTATGGACTTTTTTATATTTTAGCACACTAAAGCATGGGGGTCAATGAACCCAACAATAAAATACACTTTGAAAACATGTCCCAGCTGACCTGGTCTTTGCCCCCACACTTGCCTTGACCGGAGTTTCTCCGAGGACTTACTTCTAAACTACGCCATGATCGCCGCATACTCTTCTTCTGCGGTTTACGTGGGACCTTTCGCCCGTAGCTGGCATGGCCTTGCAACCACAGACCTGGGCACATTCACAAAGTGTATTCTACTCTAATTAATTCTGTTTTCCCTTGTATTCGAGACAGAGCATCGTCATATCGTCGAACTGCTCCGCTTCTTTGGTAAACGCTTCAACCGAAACCTTGACGTTTTCGAGAATCGTTTCCGGAGACCCTTCTGTATCCTGATTCAACGCGGTGAGCAAACGCTCCAGCGTGAACATCTGCTTGTCGATGTTCGATGCCTCAGGCACGCCGTCCGTATAGATGAAGATTTTGTCTCCCGGCTCCAGCTGGAACTCGTAGGAATCGTATTGGACGCCTTCCAGACCGCCGACAACGAGACCGTGCTTGTCCTTGAGCAGCCTGAACGGTCCGCCCTTCTGTCTGACGACCGGATATTCATGTCCCGCATTCGATGCGGTGACCTTGCCTGTCGAAAGCTCAAGGATGCCGACCCATGCGGTAACGAACATGTCGTACGGATTGCTGCTGCAGATCGCCTCATTGGCTCTCGTCAGGATCTCATCTGTACTGCCGCCGAGCATTGCGATACTCTGGAAGATGATCTTGGAAGCCATCATGAACAATGCGGCCGGTATGCCTTTGCCCGATACATCGGCAATCATGAAGCCCAGATGATCTTCATCAATCATGTAGAAGTCATAGAAGTCTCCGCCGACCTCTCTGGCCGGATCCATCGTCGCGTAGATATCGAATTCCTTTCTTTCCGGGAATGCCGGATAGGTGCTCGGTATCATCGCTTCCTGAATTCGTCTGGACATATCCAGTTCCGCTTCGATTCTCTCTTCCCGCGCAGTGATCTTTTCGATCTTGGAAACGTGGTTATCGATTTCCTTCGTCAAGTCAATGATATCATCGCTCAACTGACCGATCTCATTCTTCGTGAGAATTTTCTTCAGGCTCTCTTCTACCGCTACGCTGTCCTTCGTCTCCTTGTACGCACGGATGCTCTCCTGTACTTCCTTCAACGGTTTGAGAACCACATGATACAGCAGTGCCATACATACGATCGCAAGCAGTATCAGGATGAGCAGATTCATGAAGATATCGCGTCTTGTCTGTTCCCACGTCGCGTCTTTATAGGCAGACGTACTGTAGGACATGCCGAGAAGCGCAGTCTGATCGCCGACCTTGTCGAGATAAGTGTAATAATCCAAATACTTTCCCGCGTCGGCAATGTGTCTGTCGTTCTCCATCGCGCCCTTCATTCCTACACGTTGGGACTGCGTTGTCTTTACGATTTTGCCGAGAGGATAGATCTCCTCGTAGTCCTCTCCCCGCACGGCGCCTTCTTCCGCGCCGCTGAATACGAAGAACTGTTCCTTGCAGGAATCATCTGTCAGAATACAGAACAGGAAGTCGATCTCATTGCTTCGCTTGATCTGATTGAGACGGGTCGTGATCCACGAATACACGATCTCCGCATATAGTTTCTGGTCCTCCTTGGACAGGCTCCTGACTTCCTTTTCATCTGCATATTCGATCTGGAAATCCGGATTGCGGTCGATGAGTTCGTCATATTTCTGTTCTGTCCTCGTTCCCGTTGTAAAATCGACATCGTATTCGATATCCATTTCGTCCTTGTGGTTGTAACAGTAATTGAGCAGCCAGTTGTAAGCCGGATACTCCTTGATGCAGAGTTCCGCTTCCTCTCCTGTATTGACGGCCTTATGTTCTATTTCATTTCTTACCGTTACATCGGACAGGTTTCGCACAGAGAAATATGAGAAAACGACCATGACAAGGATTCCTATGATGAATAGGATAACAACCTGTATCATGAGACCTATTTTTCTGCGTTCGTTCACCGAAATGAACCTCCTTCTAATATCTATATCATGTTCCCGGTTTCCGATTTCCGCCGCTTGCCAGCGTCAGAAGATACACCCTCTGTGCCCCTGCTTCCAACAGGGCTTTACTGCAGGCGTCAGATGTCGAACCGGTCGTATATATATCGTCTATCAGCAATACGTTTTTGTCTCTTAAAATCTCTGTTCCTGTTGATTTTACTGCAAAAGCACCCCTCATTGCAAGTGCCCTTTCTGCAGGATCGAGCCCTCGCAGCATCTGCGTGTTTTTGGTCCGCAGCAAAGCGCGTGTTTCAAGCTGCGGCGCCTCACCCAATTCCCTGTCCCAGGCTCTCACGAAATACCTGGCCATGAGTTCTGACTGGTTATAACCTCTCTTACGCAGCCGGTCCCGGCTGATGGGCACCGGCACGACTACATCGATCTTCACGCCGTCCGGGTTGAAGTCCGCCAGTTCATATTTCATCCTGTCGAACATCATCTCGCCCATCTTGGCTGCGATGTAACTTCTGCCGTTGTACTTCAGGTTCATCATGAGTTCCCTCTCGTGGAGCCCGTACGTCAGGCAGCTGAAGCCCTTCTCAAATGCGTGTTTGTGGTGCATGCAGTCGTAGCAGAGCGCGCCGCGGTAGGTCTCCGGGAGCGCTTTGCCGCACTTCGCGCAAACCCGCTGCAGTTTCCCGTCTGCCTGCCTGCCGCCGGTAATCCAGTGCAGCTGCCTCACGCACTTATCACAAAGGCTGTAGGGCCTGCTCTCGTCGATCATCGCACCGCAAACCAGACAATAAATGTTGTTAGGGAACAAAAGCCGTTCCCCGATCTCCAATACCCTTTTGATCATTGTCATCCCCCTTAATAAGTTCCGTCGATCTGATTTCCGGCTTTAGTCAAATTCAAAAAACTTCCTTAATCTCCAGTCAAGTCCCGAATACCGTTCACTGATCCTATTGTTGTCCACCATGGCTTTGAGTTTATCCTCCGAGCCGACGAGCACGACGATCTGTTTTCCTCTCGTAACCCCCGTGTAGAGAAGATTTCGCGTCGCCAGAATCGGCGGGAACCAGCTGACCGGCATGATGATGATCGGAAACTCGCTTCCCTGGCTTTTGTGGACGGTGACCGCATAGGCCAGTTCCAATTCATCCAACTGATTGAAGTTATATGTCACGTACCGAACGTCATCGAAGATGACAGTCATCTCCTTGTACTCCGTATCGATGGTCTGGACCGTTCCGATGTCGCCGTTGAAAACGCCTTCCCCCTCGGTGAAGTCCTCATGGTTCTTCCATCTGAGTTCGTAATTATTTTTGATCTGCATGACCTTGTCGCCTTCGCGGAAGATCCTGTCTCCGTGCTGCTTCTCCCGCTTCGGGAAGCCGTCCTCATCGAGTGGCGGATTCAGCACTTCCTGCAGTTCTTTGTTTAGATTCAGACACCCCAACAGGCCTTTGCGAACCGGCGTCAGCACCTGGATGTCGCGTACCGGTTCCAGTCCGCCGGGAACGATATCGCCGTAGTACTCCGGCAGTCTCTTGATGCAGAGGTCTTTGATGGTCTCCAGCATTTCCCGTTCCGTCTTCCTGCGCAGGAGGAAAAAGTCCTTGTCCTTGGCGTTGCAGTCCGGGTACTCACCATGGTTGATGCGGTGGGCATTGACGACGATCATACTCTCGCGGGCCTGGCGGAAGATTTCCGTCAGTTTGGTGCAATAGATGTATTCGCTGTCGATGATATCCCGCAGGACGTTCCCCGCGCCAACCGACGGCAGCTGGTCGTCGTCGCCGACGATGATGAGCCGTGTGCCCGGCCGAATGGCGCTGACCAGATGGTGCATGAGCATCAGGTCGATCATGGACGCCTCGTCAACGATGACTGCGTCGCACTCCAGCGGGTTTTCCTGATTTCTGCCGAACCACCCGCCGTCTTCTGTGAAGGCGTACTCGAGGAGTCTGTGGATAGTCGATGCCGGATGCCCGCTGGTTTCGGTGATCCGTTTGGCGGCGCGTCCGGTCGGTGCCGCAATGGCGGTCACCAGTCCGCTCTCCTCCAGGATGTTGATGATCGTATTGATGATGGTGGTCTTGCCTGTGCCCGGGCCTCCCGTGATGACAGAAACACCCTGGTCCAGACTCGTGCTGACGGCATGCTTTTGCTGGTCGCTGAGCAGGATGCCCGTCGAAGCCTCCGTTCTCATGATGAGACTGTCGATGCCGCCGGCAATCGGCTTGAGCGCCGCGCTGTTCAGCTGCCGCAGGCATTTGCACACGTTCTGCTCCGCCGCATAAAATGCCGCAAGGTAGACGATTCTCTGTCCGTCCATATTATCGATATGCACGTCGCCGAGAAACGCCATGATCTCCACGTTGTTTTCGATCATCTCCCGCGGCAGGTCCAGTAGTTCCGAAGCATACTGGCACAGTTCTGTCTGCGGAAGGTAGGTGTTGCCCTCGCCGGCAAACCATCCCAGGGTGAATCGGATACCCGCCTGGATCCTGGATTCGTCGTCCCTGGCGATGCCGATCTTCTCTGCGATTCTGTCGGCTTTGCGAAAGCCGATTCCAAAAACGTCATCCACCAGTTTATACGGGTCCATTTTGATGACCTCAACCGTATCGGCGCCGTAAACGTTGTACAGTTTGATGGTCTGGGCCGCCGTAATGCCGTATTTCTGCAACTCAATGGTGACCTGTGCAAATTCCCGGTTCAGCGCAAAGGCTTCCGCGATCTTCGCCGCTGTCTTCGCCCCGATTCCAGGGACTTCGGCCAGCCGTTCCGGGGTTTTCTCGATGATCTCGAGGGTTTCCTCACCAAAGGCTGCAACGATGGCCGATGCAGTCTTTTTGCCGACGCCCTTGAGGACGCCGGATGCCAGAAACTCTCTAATACCCTCCCTGGAGGACGGCATGGTCTCTTCGAATCCGCTGATGGCAAACTGTTCGCCGTACCTGTTGTTTTCGACGAACTTTCCCTGGATTTTGTAGCCCTTGCCAATACTGGCAAATGGCAGGGTCCCGACAGCTGTGAAGGACATGGTTTCCGTTTCAAAAACGGCTACTGTGTAGCCGTTTTCGTCGTTGTGAAAAATGATGTCGGCAATGATGCCTTCGTATTCTTCGATCATCTAGTCCCTCTATCTAAGCCAGCTAACATCTCTGAATGCTGCCCTGAATTTGCTCTTGTGAAATCTTTTCGCGTATTTAAGCAGTATATCTCTATCATTGTTTGTTACTTTGGAATGAACGATGTCGGTCAGCATCCACAGGAGTTCCTCTGCGCGCTCTCTGTCATTGGTGATACCCGCTTCAATGATGTCGTCCGCATCGATTTTAAGATCCTCAACGAAGATCGGCTGATTCTGTTCCAGTACCTCCTTGAGTATCGCATCTCTTCCGATGATTCTGTGATCGCTGAGACCAAAAACGATAACCTGAGCCTTTGCAAGCTTATCAAAGAAGTTGTACTTGTCCCATCCGTGTCTGCAGATGAACTTCTTGATCGACTTGTCGTCACCGCAGAAGTACAGCTTCGGCAGTTCCTTCTTGGCGTCATACAAGTACTCCATATCCAGCTCGTCATGAGGCAGATATTTGACTGCTTCGTAATAATGCCTGTCAAAGCACAGATAAAACAGGCCCAATCTCCTCAGTGTGATGTGCTTGATTCTGTCGATATTCTCACAGAGTGTGTCGTAATCGTTCTTGTCGCGGCGGTCTGAGACCATTCCCTCTTCGCCGACCAGCTGCGGAAGCAGGCCTAAGCCTTTGAGCATCTTCAGGTACTTGCCTGCGTAGTCGCCGTTGATGGCCGTTGCGAATTCGTAAAGGATCTCTTCCTTGTCAGCTCCCTTGAGTCTACCTGCGTTGCGCCTGATGGCATTGTACATGTCCCTGCTGATATCGAAACCATAGAGACCAACGTATCTGAGGGCCTTCAGCATGAGAATCGGTTTCGCTTTGAACTTTTCATTGGCGTCGCCGACCGGCTGCAGAAGCCTTCTCCTGATATCAGAGAGTCCGCCGTACGGATCAACAGCCGCCTTGCTTGGGTGATCTGCGATCGCCTCGCATGTAAAGTCATAGATTCTCAGCTGATCCTCCATACTCCCTTCGAGGGTAACGACATCCGCGATGACGCCGTCATATCTGTCCGGGATATTCAGATCCGTGGATTCCACAAAAGTACTGTAGTCCAGTCTCGTGGTTCTCTTGCCCAAAGCTTCGCCCTCCGGGAACAGTTCTCTGACTTTCTCCTGCGGACATGTCGTGTACAGGTCCCAGTCCAGGGGCTCCTGTCCCAGCTCGGATGCTGCTACACATTCGCCGGCACAGTAGACATCGTAACCGGCTGTCGATATCTTATTTAGTATAGTTGTGATTTCTTTTGGGTTCTTAGTCATCTAATCCTCCGTTATTCGGTGTTTCATCTTGCGAATGCTCTTCGCGTCTGTATATGGTGCGGTTGTCCAGGGTCCAGACGCGCTCGCTGAACTCTCCCGGTTCCGTCTTTTCGATCGCTTCTTCCATGTCGTACATCTTGGCATCGATCATGTCGAGGTAATGGAGCATCTCTGCCTCCGGGAACAGCGGCTTTTTCGGGCTGCCGAATTCCGGCTCGTAGTGATGCGAAAGCATCATGTGCTCCAACATGACGGCACGCTCTCTGGACATGCCCATCTCTCCTGCGATCTTATCCAGCTCGCGCACGCCCATAACGAGATGTCCGAGCATCTTGCCCTCGAATGAATACCCCGGGGATATTCCCATCTCGTTGGATTCGATCTCGTTGAGTTTCTCGATATCGTGGATGATGACGCCGGTCATGAGCAGTTCCCTGTCGAGGATCGGATAGACCTCACAAAGCCTCTCCGCACTCATGAGCATCCGCTTCGTATGGTAGAGCAGTCCGCCCAGTTCAGCATGGTGGTTCTTGGACGCCGCCGGATAGTACAAAAGCCTGTCCCTGTTGTTCTCCAGAATGCTCGTGCAAAGGCTTCTGAACTCCTCATCTTCGAAAGCGCTCGCCTTACCATAGATGAAGTCATACATGTCCTCCGGTTTCTCCGGAGCTGCCTTGATGAAGTCAGTAATGTCGATATTGTCCTCCGCACCGGTCATTCTGATTCTGGAGATTTTCAGCTGCTTCAGGTTGTTCCATTCGGTGACTGTGGCTCTGACTTTGATGATGCATCCTTCTTTGATCTTGTCCAGACCTTCAGCCTCTTCGTCCGCCACGTCCCACTTCTTGCCGCTGATCTCTCCGGTCTTATCGCAGAGTAAAACATCAAGGTAGGTTTTGCGGTTGGAGCCGACCTTGAGAGCCGCGCTTTTGACCAGATAATATTCAGTTACGTCTTCGTTTGTTTTAAGATTTGCGATGTATTTTTCCTTCATAATTACCTCGTTTGCATACATAGTTATTTTACCATACAGGGCCATTCTTTTACAACTCATTGAAAGGGCTTTGTAAGACAAAAGCAACCGCAGGTTGACAGATTGAAAAGTTCGGTTGGTAGATTGCCCCCGTCTGAGACACTATACTAAAAGCATGTTTTATATTATTAATTTCAGTTACATCGGTCTATCCGTTTTCCTCGGGATATACCTCCTGCTCGTGAAAAAGAGCAAATACGCACGGCACATAACCCAGCTTCTGGTCGGTATTTATATGCTTGTATTTCTGGGCATATTGAGCCGTGAGAACATGCAGATCGAAGGCTTTTGGTATTACCTGTTTCTGGGCACCTTCCAGGCGGCAACGATCCACTATGCCGTCGCGAAGATCTTCGGACCTTTGGTTTT
>JAFRVY010000030.1 GCA_017438285.1 Bacillota bacterium | reverse complement strand
GAACTGATCGGAGGATCCGATGACATTTCCTTTGGTCAGGTTCTGGACAGAGCCGGCGTTGAACTTGGGTACAGTTTTCCGTGTGGCGAAAAACTTGATGAAATCGCCACAGAAACAACAAGATCATCTGATATCCTAACATCGATCAAAGTACACGACTGCCGTTTCAATCTGTCCGGTATCGATACCCAGATCAAAAACAAAATCGGTGATGCGAACAGCGCGGAACTGATTCGGGAAATATTCGAAAAGATCAGCGACGCCATCGTCAGACTTTTGATCCAGGTCTATGAGAAGACCGGCGTCAGTGACATTATCATGTCAGGCGGCGTTTCAACCAGCAGGTTTATTAGACAGGCGGTCAGCGATGCGCTGGAAGAGAGGGGAATCATCGTCTATTTCGATGATCTGGATCTTTCTTCCGACAACGCAGTCGGCATCGCGCTGCTCGGAGGAAAATACATATGGGAGCAAGACCTGTAAAGGTAAGTCAGCTCAACAATTATATAAACAGGGTGCTGGGAACCGATCCGATTCTCGGCAACGTTTCGGTCATCGGTGAGATATCCAACCTGAAGTTCCACAATTCAGGCCACGTATTCTTCTCTCTGAAGGACGAATCCAGCAAGGTAAGCTGCTTCCTGGCAAGCGGCAACCTGCAAAAGATCACGACTCCCCTCGAAGAAGGACTGGAGATCATTGCGACAGGGTACATTTCCGTTTATGAAAGAGGCGGTTATTATTCTCTGAACATCCGCGATATCCAGGCAAACGGCGCCGGTCAGTTGGCCCAGCGGTTCGAAGAACTCAAAAGGAAACTGGAAAAAGAGGGACTTTTTGCGGCGGAACACAAGCAGGAACTTCCCGCTTTTCCTGAAAAGATCGCTGTCGTGACATCACCAACAGGCGCAGCAGTGCAGGATATCACGAGAACGATCAAAAACAAGAACGACTATGTCGACATCCTCGTATGTCCCGTACTCGTACAGGGACCGGGCGCACCGGAGGATATCGCCAAGGCAATTGACTTTCTCAATGCATCTCACAGCGATATCGATATTATCATCACCGGACGCGGAGGGGGTTCCATCGAGGAACTATGGGCCTTCAATGAGGAAATCGTCGCAAGAAGCATCTATCACTCAAAGATTCCGGTGATCTCCGCAGTAGGTCATGAAACGGACTTTACCATTGCCGACTTCGTGGCGGATGTGAGAGCGGCAACGCCGACAGCCGCCGCGGAACTGGCCGTTCCGGATACGAACCAGCTGCGGGAGTATATCGACAGCATCCGCAAAGATCTGTCAAAGGATCTCGCCGGCGCTGTCGACATCAGGAGAAAGCGTCTTACAAGTCTGGACCCGGAAGCCTTTGCAAGAGGCATCCAGAGCCGCATCGCTTATGAACAGGTGAACGCGGAACGGCTGATGCAGTCGATGGCCGATCATCTGAGTCATCGAACTCTGTCCTTAAGAGATCGGGTCGCGATGTTGGGGAAACTTCTGGAAGCATCCAACCCGACATCGATCCTCACGAGAGGGTATTCGGTCGTTTACGTCGGCAATGGAATGATCATTAACCGTGTCTCCGGACTCGAACCGGGTGACATGTTGAATATAAAAACCGCCGATGGAGAGGCGGACGCCAAGATTACAGACGTGAAAGGAAGCGTAAATCATGGATGAAAAGAAGATATCCTTTGAAGAATCATTAAAGAAGCTGGAAGAGGCTTCCGAAAAACTGAAATCACAGGAAACTTCACTTGAAGAAGCGATTCAGTATTATGAAGAGGGAATTCAATATTTCAAGGAATGCAACGAGATTCTGGACAACGCGTCACAGAAGATCGAAACACTGACAAAGCAGGAGGCATGAGATGAAGGACTATACCTTTGATGATTACAGGAAGTACTTCGAAGAGCACATGCTTGACTTTCTTCCTGAGATCGATCATAAAAGCATAACGTTGTATGATTCTATGAAATACAGTCTGTCAGCCGGAGGCAAGAGGATCCGTCCTGTTTTGCTGCTCGCCGCATGTGAATTCTGCGGAGGAACCATGGAAGAGGCAATCCCTTATGCATGCGCACTTGAGTATATCCATACCTATTCGCTGATCCACGATGATCTGCCGTGTATGGATAACGATGATCTCAGGCGCGGCATACCGACCAACCACAAGGTTTATGGAGACGCCGTTGCGACGCTTGCCGGAGACGGTCTCCAGTCTGCGGCTTTCGAAGCAATGCACAAGGATATGCTCATGTATTTTGACGATCCGGCAGCATTGAACAGGAGAGTCAGAGCATGCTATGAGATCTCCAAAGGCTCAGGCTGCAGAGGCATCGTCGCAGGACAGATCGCTGACATGGAAGCGGAGGACAAAAACTGCTCACGCGAGCTTTTGGACTATATCCATATCACGAAGACAGCAGCGCTTATCATAGCGGCAGTCAGAGCCGGCGCACAGCTTGGCGGTGCAGACAGTGAGACTCTGGAAGCACTGACTATCTATGCGGAGAACCTGGGTCTGGCTTTCCAGATCCGCGATGATATCCTTGATGTTACCGGAGAGGAATCGACCCTCGGTAAGAAAACAGGCGCAGACGCACAGAACAGCAAGGCCACTTATCCAGCCGTCGTAGGTCTGGATGAATCCAATGCCCGTTTGACTGAACTGACTCAGACGGCAATCGATGCGCTGCGCGATTATTACGATAACGCGGAACTGTTCGTTGAACTGGCGAAGGTTCTTGAAATAAGAGGAAACTAGAATGAGCAATTATCTGACAGAACATAAATTCCCGGATGATCTGCGCACCATGGACTTTGACGAGCTGGAACTTCTGTCCTACGAAATCAGAGATTTTCTCATCGATTCCGTTTCTAAAACAGGAGGCCATCTGGCGCCGAATCTCGGCATTGTTGAAATCACCATTGCGCTGCACAGATGTTTTGACACGCCAAAAGACAAACTGATCTGGGACGTCGGTCATCAGAGCTACGTGCATAAACTGCTGACAGGCAGACTTGAAGGCTTCGAAAATCTCAGGCAGTATGGAGGCATGAGCGGTTTCCCGAAGACCTGCGAAAGCGAATACGACTGTTTCGATACGGGACACAGCAGCAACTCCATATCCATCGGACTCGGTATGGCAACAGCCAGAGATATTCAGCAGGAGGATTTCAATGTCGTATCTATTATCGGAGACGGCGCGCTGACAGGCGGACTTGCCTTTGAGGCACTCAACAATGCCGGCTGTTCCAAGACGAACATGATCGTCCTGCTCAACGACAATGGAATGTCTATCTCCAAGAATACGGGCGGACTGTCAAGTTCCCTCGGCAGAATCACCAGTACCGACAAATACATCCATACAAAGACGCAGATCAAGAGAGGACTTTCCAAGGTTCCTATTATCGGTGAGAGCGTCGTATCGGGTATCCATCACGCCAAAGAGAACATCAAATACGCCGTCATCGACGGAATCATTTTCGAGGAACTGGGATGGAAGTATATCGGCCCTGTCGACGGTCACGACATCAAGGAACTCTGCGAAACGCTGGAGCACGCAAAGGCGCTCACCGGTCCTGT
>JAFRVY010000029.1 GCA_017438285.1 Bacillota bacterium | reverse complement strand
TGCGGAGATACAGATTTGTCTGCTAACTTGAAAAATCAAGATGTCGTCGATCTTCACTCCGAATACGGTGGCAAGAACCACAAGGTTGTCTACGGTCGGCAAAGCCGTCCCACGCTGCCACTTGTAGATGGCCTGCGGGGTGCTGAAGCCGAAGATGTCCTGGAGATCCTTCACTGTCAAACCCGCGTTGATACGCATACGGGTGATGTTGATTCCAGTTGCGGTCATATCTATGACCGGTATTCGATTCATTTCATTTACGCTCCTGTTCCGGCACAGAGCCGGAAAGGAACCGGCTCAGTTGGCCTTAAAGTTGTAGATAGGTTTTAATACTTCAATAATGTCGACGCTTTCATTGATCACGTCAATAATGTCGCTTAAGGACTTGTAGGCCATGGGAGCCTCGTCCAGCGTCGCCTCGTTGACTGAGGTGGTGTAGATACCTTCCATCTCGCGTCGGTATTCGTCGAGATCCAGTTGTTCCTTTGCCGCGGTGCGGGACATGATTCGGCCGGCACCGTGAGGCGCGGAGAAGTTCCAGTCAGGATTGCCCTTGCCAATGGCCAGAACGCTGCCATCACGCATGTTGATCGGGATTAACACCTTCTCACCCTCGTGTGCAGCTATGGCACCTTTGCGGAGGATCATCTCATCGGTATCGATGTAGTTGTGGATGGTGTGAAACGCGTCAACCGCTTCGAGGCCGAGTCGCTGCAGGATGATTTCGGCCATGAGCTCACGACTTCTGCGGGCAAAACGCTGGCAGATCTCCACGTCGTGCAAGTAGTCTTCAAGGTACTGACCGTACACGAAGCAGAGGTCTTCCGGGATCGTTGCCTCGCGGGATTCCCATTTGAGAGCCTTGAGCGCATCCTGGATTTCACTGCGGCGGCCTGCAGCCTTGTATTCTGCAATCAGAGCGTCGCGCTTGGCAAAGAACTCTTCCTTACCCTTGTTCAAGTCGATGGCGAGCCGCTGGTAAAAATCCGCCACTTGCTTGCCCAGGTTACGGGAGCCGGAATGGATGACCAGGTACTTCAAACCATCAGAAGCCTGATCGATTTCGATGAAGTGGTTTCCGCCGCCCAAAGTGCCAAGGCTACGCTCCAGTCGCTTGGCATCCTTCAATCCGCGGTAGCAGCGCAGATCAAGCAGTTCGAAGTGCTCCTTTCTGCCTTCCCAGACGTTCATACCGGAGGGTATGAAGTGCGAAGCGGCATCCATTTGTTCCATGTCGATCTCGACCTTACCGAGGTTTACCGTGTACATGCCGCAGCCGATATCTACGCCCACGATGTTCGGAACGGCCTTATCCTTGACCGTCATGGTCGTGCCGATCGTGCAACCTTTACCGGCGTGAACATCAGGCATGATCCTGATCTGGCTGCCCTCGGTAAACTCATAATCACACATTCTGCGAATCTGCTCGACAGCTTCGTCCTCGATAACCTTGGCAAAGCAGATCGCAGTATTCACTTTTCCTTTGATTTCCATCATTGCTGTTTCTCCTATAATTGAACATGAAAAAGCCGCCTGCCTCATATAAGGCAAGCGGCCGAACCAATCAAATATTCCCCGGGCGGGTCTATGAGATCACACTCTGATTCTGCTTTGCCTTATATGAGCGCGCGAAAAGACGGTCCAGATAATTGAAGCTGGACTGGAGTTCCATGTGCTCTTTCTTTGACAAAGCGAATCTGATAGCGATCATGTCTTTTTCCTTTCCGGGCCTTGCCCTATTCTTTCTGACGTCAATATATCACGTCATGTTCCCATTGTAAAGAAACCTGTAGTATAAACACCTTTAGAGCATTATTCTTCGCCCTCTTCGGTTTCTTCCTCTTCTTCGAGTTCTTCGATCTTTGCGTTTACGTCCTCGAGGTCTTGCTCGAGCAAATCAAGCTGCTCTTCCCACTTCTCATATGCATCGGGATCTTCCTCTTCGTCCGGTTCGGCTTCAGTCATAGCATCAACACGAGCTTCATACTGTTCCTGGAGTTCATACAGTTGTTCCAGAGAAAGGGCATCCAAGTCAGGTACCGCCTCGGTGACGATTTCGACTTTCCCAAGGGTGATGGTTATGCGAATCCGTTTAGAGTCACTATAGTCAGATGAGTACGTTTTACCCGTTATTGAAAATGCGACGGTTGGATATCTTCAGAGGTTGTATGTGGAAAAACGATATGGGGAGATGTTGTGCCAGCTTTGTCAACTACCAAGGCAGATATTGATCGGGATAAAAAACGTTTGGAAGAGCGCCCACTCAGCAAATTCATCGCTTCTCGAATAGGCGAATAAGACTTAATAAAATATGCAATGAAGCTTCACAGATCGTTCACGAATTTTTAGCACTCTCACCTTGACAGTGCTAAAAGCGGTGCTATAATTATAATCGAACAAAGGAACGAAGATCGAATGGATGACCTCCATCCCCTTGCTCAGGTAACAGACACAGTGATTGCAAAAGGAGGCATGACTTATGTTACCGAGTATTTTTGGAGAGAGTTTGTTTGATGACTGGTTTGAC
>JAFRVY010000028.1 GCA_017438285.1 Bacillota bacterium | reverse complement strand
TATCCATTTTATCCCGATAATGGTTAACGAAGAAAACAAAATCTATGAAATAATAACCAACAGGTCAACTGATTACAAGGTTTTGGTTAAAGAGTGAGAAAACCTCGGCTGCATCCAGCAGTTTTAGGCTAGGCACCTCGACAAATACCGGTTTGTTGGACAAGTGTGGTAAACTATAGCCGGAGGTGAAGTCAAATGATTTATTGCTGCATTATGTTGACCCCAGAGGAATCAGACTTCGACGAAAAAGGAGAAATCCGCACAAGTTCAATATTGCATTTTTACGAGTTGGCTGCAGGCGTACATGTGGAAGCGCTGGGCATCGGCCCCGACGATTTCATCAAGGATGACCGCATGTGGGTGCTGAGCAAGGTGAAGGTGCAGTTCATGACCGATGAAAGCGGTGCCAGCCGCAAACAGGCTTTTGCTCCCGGCAAAAGCATCAAGGTCGTCACCTACCCCGTCAACCAGAAATCCGTCACCTTCCGTAGGGAGTTTTGCATCCTGCCGGGAGATTCCGACTACCCGATCAACCCTGCAGACGGCGCATGGGTCGACGGTGTGCAAAGGCCTGACAAAGAAGAAGCGCTGCTCATCGGCGCCAGCCAGTGGACCATCGTCAACTTCAAGACCCGCAGAGTCGAACGGACCAATCTCGATTTCCCGACGACGGAGGGCAAGCACGAGTTGATCGAGGGCAAGTTCGAGAAGATTCGCGGCAGGGATCTGGAATATGCGGGGGATTTCGTCGTTCCGGAAGCGGACATCGACCGAAACAAGCATATGAACAACTCCCACTATATCGAGATCGCACAGATCGTGACCGGCAGACGCGTCAGCGAATACGCCTACGTGAACTTCGCCAAGGAAACGCTGCTGGGCGACCGGATTCTGATGTACCGGGAAGAACAGGAAGACGGCCTGTACGTGGAAGGTCGGCTGGGAAGCGAAGACGGATCCATCGTATTTCAGTCCATCATCCGTTAGAAGATACGGCGCAATAAAAAAAGAACCTCTCATGAGAGAGGTGAACCTGTCAACTAAAAGTAGACAGCAAAAAGAAACATCAAAAGCCCTGTTCATGTTTGAACTGAATGGGGCTTTTGTATTGCAGCGCAGCTGCAGGTCTCTGGTGATTGTAGTACTCTACATACTCATCAAGCAGTTTTCTTACATTCGAGGTGTCTGCCAGGCCGAAATCTGTCAACAGTTCTTCCTTCATCCAACCATTCAGCGCTTCGATGACAGGGTTATCTGTAGGAGTTCCTATGCGCGACATGGATCGTTGTATGGTATACTGTTCGTGAGCTTTGAAAAAAGCCCTTGAGGAGAAGACCGCCCCTTGGTCGCTGTGGAAAACGATGGGGGCTGTTTTCTCTTTCTTTGTTAGAGATAATTTAATCAGTTCATTCAATACGTGGTAGTAGGGCCTGGAGTCTCCGGGTCTGTCAGAGACCTGATGTGCCAGGATTTCGTTGTTGAACGCGTCAATCAGCAAAGTCCATTCATACTGCTTCCCTCTGCTGCGAATCACAGTCATGTCAGATGCCACAACCTGCAGCGGCTCCTTCGGGTGCCACTTTCCGCGGGTGATGTTCGGGAATTTTACACTTTCGTCTCCCGGTTTGCGGTAGCGATAGTGCTTACGTGCCTTGGATCGGATGCCCGCCTGCTTACAGCACTTGTGGGCCAGGTTGTGTGAGAAGATCCAGCCTGTTTCTCTGAATACCTCTACAGCTAGCCGGTGGTAGCCATAAGAAGGATGCTTCAAATGTTGTTCCCGTAACAATGCAGTAAGCATATCTCTGTCTTTTTCATAACGGTTTTTCGTGCCCATTCGCCTTCGCCATTTGTAATAGCCGGAACGGCTGACATCGAGTAGCTGACAAAGTAACGATACCGGATATCTGTCCCTCATTTCTTCGACTATTTCGTAGTCTTTTCTTTGCCAGTAACGTATTCCTTCTCGGCACCAACTCCTTTCACGAAGTATCCTTTTTTTAATCGGGCGATCTCCACTTCCTGTTTTGCAATGATCAGTTTCAAACGTTCTTCTTCTGTCAGATTCTTGCTGGTGGTAAGTGCGGCATACGGATTTCCCGAACGCTTTGACAGAGCGGCCTCACCGCCTTCCAGATACTTGCTCACCCAATTAGACAGCAGCCCGCTACTAATATCCTCTTCTTTCGCAACCTGCATCATTGAAACATGATCTTGTAAATGACGGTTGATGATTCTCATCTTCTCTTCAACGGTCCACCTGCGGTTTTTTCCTCCTTTTGGTCTGCCCATATTTTCACCTCCTGTCTAAAGCATACCATGAAAAAAGTAGACATGCTCTTTTTGCATGTCTACTTTCATCTTACAGGTTCACTCTCATGAGAGAGGTTCTTTCATTATTCAGTTATATTCTCTCTTCTATGTACTTTACCAGATCACTGACAACCTGGAAGTTTTCTGCATCCTCCTCAGGTATTTCAATGTTGTACTCGTCCTCACAGGCAATGATGATCTCCGCCGCATCCAGCGAGTCCGCCTGCAGGTCTTTGATGAAATGTGTTTCCGGAGTTATTCTATCAGGACTTCCGCCCAGCTGATCAACAATAAAAATCTTAACTTTATCAAAAATCATCCAGTTCACCTCCATGTCAATAACATGTGACTATTATACAGTTATAATCATCGTCTTGCAACTCAGAGGATCGATTATTCCGCCTGTCTGTCTTTCTTTATCAACCAATTTATTGCCTCATTCACTATTCTTCCAAATTGTAGTATAATTATTTACAGCAGTAAAGAATAAAATCAGGAGGAATATTGATATGAAAAAGACCTTCAAATATTTTATCTTGATCATGGCGATCATCATGGCGATGCCTTTTGCACTCACAGCCTGCGGCAGCAGCGAAGAAGCCTCTGATGACGGACAGAACCCGGTGATGAACTTCGTGGGCAACTACCAATGCGACAGAGCCAACGTACTCATCGAGGCAGACGGCGACGAAAATGCCAGAGCCACTGTCACGTGGGGCGGCAGCGCATGGGAAACAGGCACCTGGGTCATGAGCGGCGCCTTCGATTCCGAAACGCTGACTTTCGAATACAGCGACTGCGTCAGTGCGGTCAATGAATACGATAAAACCGGCGAACTTTCCTCTACGACCGAAAAGTACACTAACGGAAAAGGCAGCATGACCTTCGCAGAGGGAGACCCTCTGACACTCACCTGGCAGGATGACGAGGAGAATGTGGCCGACGGCATGGTCTTTGAATATGTCGGAGCCGAAACAGAAAACGGCGAGGTCGGCATCCCGAATCCTTGGGACACTGCAAAATCCTCCGAAGAGGCAGCAAAAGGTGCCGGCATCGACAGCTTTACGGTTCCCGAAAGCACGGAAATCAGTCTTGGTAAGGTGGACGTAGCTGAATACAGATACATGGATACCATCGCCGAGGCGGATGTCGAGTTCCCTGCCGTGGAAATGACCATTCGCAAAGGTACACCTGAGTATGAAATCGCGGAGGGCGATATCTCCGGAGATTACGGCGAATACAAATATGACTGGACAGTAGACGTGGACGGTCAGGAAGTCACCTGCTTCGGTAACCGCGAAGGCGAAGCGACCAAAACCATCTGGACAGCCGGCGAATATAACTATTCGATTACAGCTGTCGGACTGGGCGGAGATGATGACTACGGTCTCCCGGAAGATGACGTGAAGGCGCTCGTCAGCGGCATCAAATAACTTATCACTACCGGTACTGAGATAAATGGTATAGTAACTGAAACCAGATCATGGAGGAAAGCGCTATGAAAAAGAGAAAAATAATAGCTTTGGCTACAAGTTTCATCATGGCATTCACCATAATGGTGCCATTGACCTCCTTCGCAGAAGAAGGCACAGAAGGGAACCAAGCAGCGCGGACGTAACCTGCGAGGCATGGACGTAGATTACGAGTACGATTACTACTATCACTACTCTTACTAGCGCTACTCTTACTAAAAATCAAAACCCCGCTCACACAGCGGGGTTTGTTTTTTTA
>JAFRVY010000027.1 GCA_017438285.1 Bacillota bacterium | reverse complement strand
GAGGTCCACAGATGGAACAAGCTCCAGCAGGATTCACTGCTCAAAGCCATCGAAGACGGCATCATCAAGTTCATCGGAAGCACGACAGAGAATCCGTACTTTTCGATCAACAACGCGATCCTCAGCAGAGTCAGGAACATCTACGAGTTCAAGAGACTGGACTATCAGGATATCCTGACGATCCTCAAGAGAACTCTCGCAGACAAGGACAAAGGCTTTGGCGGACTCAACATTAAGTACGACGAGGACGCGCTCATTATCCTGGCAAAGATGGCAGGAGGGGACTGCCGCATCGCGCTCGATGCGCTGGGTTTCATCGTGGACAATCTGGATGAAGGCAGGACTTTGGACAAGGCTATTGTCGCGGAAGCCATGCAGAAGCAGACCACTTTCTATGACAAGGAAGAGGACAAGTACAACCTGCTGTCGGCACTCCAGAAGTCCGTCAGAGGCTCGGATCCGGATGCCGCAGTGCATTATCTGGCAAGGCTGATCGACGGCGGCGCTGACGAGATGATGATCGGAAGACGCCTCATGGTCATGGCCAGCGAGGACATCGGCATGGCGTATCCAAGCGCCATCAGTATAGTCACATCATGTGTCCAGGCGGCGCATATGATCGGCTTTCCGGAGGCGCAGATTCCGCTTGCTCACGCAACGGTTCTGATGGCGTCGTGCCCGAAGTCGAATGCGGCTAACGAGGCTTTGAATGCGGCGCTGGCTGACATTCATTCGAGAGAAATCAAAGACGTCCCGGCTCACCTGATGGATTCCCATTACAGCGGTGCCAAAGATCTGGGCAGGGGACAGGGATATAAGTACCCGCATGCTTACGGCGGATACATCACGCAGCAATACCTTCCTGACGACCTTTACAACGAGGGCGTCAGATACTACGAGCCGACATCCAACGGCAGCGAGGCGGCCTTCAAGAAGCACCTTGAAACCCTTCGCGAGATCGATGAAAAGGCAAAAAAGAAGTAACCCGACATGGCAAAAGACAGTATGAACGACAACAGAATCATAGTGGCTGAGAACGCAGGCTTTTGCTTCGGCGTGAAGCGTGCAGTCGAGATGGCGGAGGAAACCGCGGCCAAGGCTCCGGCGGGCAGCAGCGTATATTCCATGGGACCGCTGATCCACAACCGGACGGCGACGGACGAGCTCGAGCGCAAAGGCGTCACAGTTATCGACAGTCTGGAAGAGGCGGCGCCAGGAAGCACAGTCATCGTCAGGTCTCACGGCATTGGCAGGGCTTTTTATGACGATGCGAAGGCTGCAGGCGTCGAAGTCGTGGACGCCACGTGTCCTTTTGTCGAGAAGATCCACAAGCTGGTTGCAGGAACAGACAAACGAGTCGTGATTGCAGGAAACAGCGAGCATCCGGAAGTCGTCGGCATCGCCGGATGGTGCAAAGACCAGCCGGTGATCATCGGCACTGCGGCGGAAACGGCCGAGGCGCTGGCAGACAATACAGAGGACCTGTTTATCGTCTCGCAGACCACACTGAAGGAGTCCGTTTTCCAGGAGATTATCGACGCGATTCGCGGACTCGGTGAGGGCTTTGGAATCGAGATTCATAACACCATCTGCAACGCCACATCCAAAAGACAGGAAGAATGCAGGAAACTCGCGGCAGAATGCGATGCGATGGTGATCATAGGGGACAAAAACAGTTCCAACAGCAGGAAACTTTTTGAGATTGGAAAGCAGCATTGCGGGCGAACTTTTTTTGTTGAAAATATAAAAGATTTACCATTGCATGAGGTTATGAAATGTAATAAAATAGGAGTGGCGACTGGCGCCTCGACGCCGGACAGCACTATTAAGGAGGTTATTGCTAACATGAGTGATGCAACACTTGAAAACAAAGAGCTGACGATGGAAGACCTGATGGAGGATATTGATAAGTCCCTCAGACTGCCAAGAAGCGGCGAAATCGTTACAGGTAAAGTTCACCAGGTGAACGAGAAGGAAGTTATAGTTAATTTAGGATGCAAAAAAGACGGTATTCTACCGATCGGTGAAGTAAGCCTTGAAGAAGGCCAGACTTTAGCTGACGTGTTCAAGGCAGATGATGAGATCCAGGCGAAAGTCATCAAGACTGATGGCGACGATGGAAGCATCTTACTTTCTAAGAAAAAGTTAGAAATCAGTGCCAACTGGAATGAGATAGTTAAGGCACTTGAAGATAAAACAGATCTGGAAGTCAAAGTCACAAGAACAGTTAACGGTGGAGTTATTGCTGATTACAAAGAAGTATCAGGATTTATTCCGCTCTCACTGCTTTCGGATCACTACGTAGACAACGCAGAAGAATTTGTTGGCCAGACCATGATGGTCAAGGTCTCCAGAGTTGACCAGAGAAGAAACAGAGCTGTATTCTCACACAAGATGTATCTTGCAGAAGAGAAAGAAAAGCTCATCGCGGAAATCTGGGATAAGCTGAATGAAGGCGATGTTGTTGAAGGTACCGTAATGAGATTCACTGACTACGGCGCATTCGTAGACATCGGCGGTATCGACGGACTGCTCCACATCTCAGAGATTTCATGGGGCAAGCTGAAGCACCCTGATGAAGTTCTGAGCATCGGCCAGAAGATCAACGTCAAGGTCCTCTCCATGAACGCAGAGAAGGGCAAGATCTCTCTTTGACTCAAGCAGAACACTCCGGAACCTTGGACTGTTATCGATGAAAAGTACGAAGTTGGACAGGTCATCGAAGGTAAGGTCGTACAGATCAAGGAATATGGTGCAT